>DATDHP010000225.1:0-2080 GCA_036521515.1 Vicinamibacterales bacterium | reverse complement strand
AATCTCGTACGACCCGACGCGCGCACCCGGCTGCAACCGGGTACGGTCGCCGTTCGCCACAGGCGGATGTTCGGCGAAGCTGCCGGCCTCCGCGTGTGCCGCCAGCAGCGATTCCACTTCGCGCCGCAGCTCGTCATCGGCGCCGCACGCGGTCTGGACAAAAGAGGCGCGTGTGGCCGCCGGGTGGCCGAGCGCCGCCTCGAACAGCCGCTTCACGACGTCCCAGCGGCTGGCATCCATCATGGTCGTCCTTGAGCACTTCCGCCGGTGATCCGCCGATACAGCCAGGCACGCGCACTTTGCCAGTCCCGCGTCACGGTGGACCGCGATACCGTCAGCACCTCCGCGACGTCCTGTTCCGACAGTCCGCCGAAATACCGCATCTCGACGATCTGTGCCTGCCGCGGATCCAACGTGGCCAGCTCCGTGAGCGCCTGATCCAGCAGCAGCACCTCGCAGTCCGGCGCGGACGCGACCAAGTGGTGCTCGTCAACGGCCACGCGCCACTCGCCCCGCGGACGTTTCGCCGCCTGGTGCGCCCGGGCGTGGTCGACGAGGATGCGGCGCATCATCTGCGCCGCGATCCCGAAGAACTGGGCGCGGTTCTGCCACGCCACGCGGTCCTGGCCGATCAAGCGCACGTACACCTCATGGACCAGCGCCGTCGGCTGCAGCGTGTGGTTCGGACGCTCGTGGCGCAGGTAGGCGGCGGCCCGACGGCGGAGCTCGCCATAAACGACCGGGGTCAGCTGGTCACGCGCGCGCAGATCGCCGCGTCCCCACGCCTGGAGCAGGGCGCTGACGTCGACTGACACGCCGCCAGTTTGTTCGGACATCGTCCGGATTTCGGGGTCCCGAATGGTGGGGATTCTACGCCACCCAGGGCCGCCTCGAGGGGCATGACGCAGTTTCGCGGTGATTCCCGCGTTCCGGTCAGCAACGGCCGGAAGGGGGGTCACCGTGACCAGCACCGCGAAAACCGCGATTGCAGGCGCTGTCATTCTGATGGCGATGACCGGGCGGGCGACCGCGCAGTCGCCTGTCCTGATCGGATTCGACGACGGGGAGGCTGAACTGGTTATCCGGCGTGCGGTCGAGGGCGCTGGCGCGCGTCTCGCGCGGCCCGGTTGCCGGGAGCTGTTATCCGACTTTACGGATGACACCGGCGAGCGCCTGGAAACAAGACTGCTCGCCAGCGGGAGAAGTCCGGCCCAGGGGCTGGCGCGGTTGCGGTTCTTCGACGATCGCACGGCACCGCACTGTCGGGCGGGCACGGCTATGGCGTTCACACACCCTGGCTCTCAGGTCATTCGCGTGTGCGGCCGGGAGTTCAGGAAGCGGAATCGCGAAGCCGCCGAGATCATCCTCATTCACGAGTTCCTGCACGTGCTCGGTCTCGGGGAGAACCCGCCCACGAGCGACGAGATTACAGAACGCGTCGCCGCACGATGCGGCGGGCGTTAGCAGCAGAAGGGGACGGTCGACGGATGTCATCGGTGGACGACTGGTTCGTCGCCGCAAGATGCCGCGTTCGTGGCGGAGCACCAGATCTCCAACTCCTTGAAGTCGCGCGACCGACCGAGCAGCATGACGAGCTGCACAACGCGTAGCCGCAGGACGTACACCAACGAAATGCGCGGTATAGCCCTGCGCGGTCAACTCTGTCGCGAGCTTGCTGTTGTCGATCCCCCCGCCTTCCCTTGAGTTACCAGACGCGACGAAGACGTGCGAACGACTTGTTTTTGCACGGGCCCTTAGCGGAGACGCCAGCCGGACATCGTTTCGGCAGGATATCGAGGCGGTCCGCTGGATAGGCTTGCTCGGCTCATGTCGGGTCCCCCGCTCACTGGCAACTGGATCTACAAAATGGCTCGGACTGTCTGCAGGAATCCAGACACGCCGTTCGACGTTGCGCCTCGAGTCCTGTTGAATAAGGAGCTGCATAGGGGCAACGAAATTCGCAGTCCCGCCTGGTAGATTCACACCGGTCGGTACAGTCGCGACGCCGCTGAGCGGCTTGCCTTTCGGCTGCGTACTTCGCGTCCCGTGCTGCATTCTCGGCCAGCCGCTGCCGTTCGTC
>DATDHP010000224.1:0-10302 GCA_036521515.1 Vicinamibacterales bacterium | reverse complement strand
GCAGATGTATGTCGTGGCGCGGCTCGCCATGAAGCTGCAGTTCATGGCGTCGCAGACGGCGCTCTTCCAGGGTCGTCTCGCCCACGCGGCCTATACCGCCGCGCCCGAGCGAGCCTGGCCCGAATCCCCGGCCGCCGAGGCGATATCACACCGGGTTTGATTTGACGGAAAACGTAACCGTGGCTTCCGCCTTCAGGCGGAAGGAACCGCGATCTTCCGGCTAAATCCGGAAGCCACGGACATCGCTCAGCTGCGCGCGGCGTCGTTGAGCGCGTCGCGCCCGGCGGCCGGCAGCGAGGCTGCCGGAACCACCGCCGCGGCGAGAATCTGCTTCAGGCGGTCGGCATCCACCGACTCCTCCTCCAGCAGCTCCTCGGCGAGGTCCTTGACCGCTCGCCGCTGCCGCTCGATGATCTGCCGCGCGGTCTCGTACCCGCGCATGACCAGCGTGCGGATCTCCTCGTCCACGCGGCGAGCCGTCTCCTCGCTGAACCCGGCCGCGCGGTTGTCGGACTCCCACCCGTTCGACGGGCGCTTGAAGTGCAGCGGGCCGAGCGGCGACATCCCGAGCTCGCAGACCATCTTCCGCGCCAGCTCGGTGGCGCGCTCGATGTCGTTGGAGGCGCCGCTCGTCATCTGACGGAGGAACAGTTCCTCTGCCACGCGACCGCCCATGAGGATGGCGATCTGCGACTCGATGAACGGCTTGGAGTGCGTGTAGCGATCCGCCTCGGGCAGCTGCATCGTCACGCCCAGCGCGCGGCCGCGCGGGATGATCGTCACCTTGTGCAGCGGGTCGGCCTCCGGCAGCAGCGCCGCCACGACGGCGTGGCCCGCCTCGTGATACGCGCAGGTCACGCGCTCCTGCTCGCTCATGGCCACCGACTTGCGCTCGACGCCCATGAGAACCTTGTCGCGCGCGGCGTCGAGGTCCCCGTTGCCCACGGTCGTGCGCCCCTGGCGCGCGGCAAGGAGCGCCGCCTCGTTGACGAGATTCGCGAGGTCGGCGCCGGAGAAGCCCGGCGTCCCGCGCGCAATCGAGCGAAGGTCGACATCCGGATCGAGCGCGACCTTGCGCGTGTGCACGTGCAGGATCTGCTCGCGTCCCTTGATGTCGGGGTTGCCAACGGTCACCTGGCGATCGAACCGGCCCGGGCGCAGCAGCGCCGCGTCGAGGATGTCGGCGCGGTTGGTCGCGGCCACGATGATGATGTTCTCGGACTGTGAGAAACCGTCCATCTCGACCAGCAGCTGGTTCAGCGTCTGCTCGCGCTCCTCGTGGCTCAGCGAGCTGCCGCCGCGATTGCGGCCGACGGCGTCGAGCTCGTCGATGAAGATGATGCACGGCTTGTGGCGGCGCGCCTCTTTGAACAGCTTGCGCACGCGCGACGCGCCGACGCCGGCGTACATCTCGACGAAGTCTGAGCCGCTCGCGGAGATGAACGGCACGCCCGCCTCACCGGCCATCGAGCGGGCGAGCAGCGTCTTGCCCGTTCCCGGAGGGCCGACGAGGAGAATGCCGCGTGGAATCCGGCCGCCGATCGACGCGAACCGCGCCGGCTCCTTCAGGAAGTCAACGACCTCGCTGACCTCGTCTTTCGCCTCGTCTACTCCCGCGACGTCCTTGAACGTGACGGTCACTTCCTGGGGATCGATGGTCCGCGCCTTCTCGAGCGTGGGAACCCGGCCGGTGATCATCTTGAAGAGCGCAAGCCCGGCGAGACCGACGAACAGGAACGCCAGCGCGAGCGCGCCGTAGTCGCCTGCGTGCGACGTCTCGACGCGGCTGACGTCGAGGACGACGCCGCGATCGGTCAGGCTGGTGACGAACGTCGGGTTGGAGGCGACATACCCCTGCGGCGCGACCGTGGAAAACTGCTTCCCGTCCTTGTGCTCGAACTGCAGCGAATCGGGCGCGACAGTGACGCGGCCGACGCGGCCGGCCTGCACATCGCGCAGGAACTCCGAAAACGCCACGACGGTCGGATCGGGAGCCCGGCCGGCGCGTACGCCATAGAACGCGGCCACCGACAGCAGGACAACGGTCACGGCGGCACCCCACCACAGCAGGCGCGCACGTGAAGACTTGCCTCCGAACACAGGCACTCCCCCTAAACGGCGACAGAGGAGCCGGCCACACCAAAGAGAAAGCCGGTGCAAAGCGGCTCGATTTTTGAGGGATCGCGTTACTGGGGTAACGCGCTCGATGATTCTATCGGACGGTTTGCTCCCTGTAAACAGATGGCGAAGCACGGTTTATGGAGCCCAGCCATAATGCGGACAGGATGAGTGCCGCGGGCCCGCTCGCGCTCACGCCGGAAATCGACGACTTCCGCAGGCAGTTCGAGCAGCTTTCGGCCGATGCCGATGCGCTCGTGGCGCCGCTGTCGGACACGCAGCTGCACTGGAGGAGCGCGCCGGACTCATGGTCGGTCGCTCAGTGCATCGAGCACCTGAACGTCACGGCGCGCCTGTATCTCCCGTTTCTCGACGAGGCGATCGCCAACGCGATCAGGCGCGGGCTGTACGGTCCGGGCCCGTTCCGCTACAACTGGATCGGCCGCCTCGTGGTGTTCAGCCAGGGACCGCCGCCGCGTTTCCGCACCAGGGCACCCGCGACGTTCGAGCCGACCGCGGAACGGCCGCGCAAGGAAATCATGGCGGCGTTTCGCGCCTACCAGGTGCAATACATCGATCGCCTGCGCCAGGCCAACGGCATCGACCTCGCGCGCGCGCGCGTCCGCTCGCCGTCGCCGTACCGGGTGCGCATGCCGCTCGGCTCTGGATTCGCCTTCGCGGCCGCACACGGGCGGCGTCACCTCTGGCAGGCGCGGCAGGTCATTGCGCAGCTCTCACGGGCCGCGGAGACGCGGCGACGCGGAGACGATCTGGCCTGATTTCCTCCGCGCAGCCGCGTCTCCGCGGCGCGTGAGAGCGAAAGCGCGGTCGTTACTGCTGTTGCGTGGTTTCCTGGATCTCGGTGACGGCCACCGCCGCGTGCGAGCGGCGGGGATCGGCGCCGCCTTCGACGCGGCGCGCCACGGGATCGACGGAGACACCCGAGGCGAAGCCGTAGCGCACCTCGCCCTTGCGGCCGATCTTCTGGAAACGATGGCCGCGCGAGGTGAGCTCCTGGAGAACCGGCCGCGGGAAGCGATCTTCGATCTCGATCCGCGCGCCGGTGCCGAGCGCGTCCGCCGGATCGCGCGCCACCAGGAACCGGGGCGCCTCGATGGCGCGTTGCATCGGCAGGCCACCGTCCACGAGCGCCGTGATGATCGAATAGGCCGCCGCGGGGATCCAGGCGTTGCCGGCCACACCCAGCGCAAAGCGCGGCACCCGTTCTCCGTCCTGCTCCCGGAACACCAGCGTCGGCACGTTGGCCGTGTTCGATCGCATGAGCGGCAGCAGGTGGCCGTACGTGCCCGGCATCGTCCGGTACGAGCGCAGGTGGTTGTTGTACAGGAAGCCGAGCCCGCGCGAGACGTAAAAGGATCCGCCCCAGGTGCTGAGCGTCTGCGTCACCGCGATCATGTTGCCGTCCGCATCGGCGATGGCGAACGCGCTCGTCCCGCTGCCGATGCGCTCGGCGCCCGGCGCGGCGTCCTCCGCGTCATCCGGGTAGCGGATCGCGGCACCCGGCCTGATGCGGCGGAACAGGTCGCCGGCATGTTCGGGCTGGAGGTGACGCTCGTAGTCGATCGCCCAGTGCGCCGGGTCCGCGATGCGCGTGATGCGGTCCCGGACCTTCCACGCCTCGATGCTGTGATGCCAGTAGTCGGCGTCGGTGGCCGCGGTCGCACCCGGCCTGGCCTCGTAGTGCCCGAGGATCTGCAGCGCTTCGAGCAGCGAGACGCCGGCGCCGATGGGCGGACCTGCCGTGTAGAACAGGTGCCCGCGATAGCGCGCGGAGACCGGCGCACGCTCGACGGGCCGGTACTGCGCCAGATCGTCGAACGTGATCAGGCCGCCGTTCGCCTCCATGTCCGCCGCGATGCGGCGCGCAACCGAGCCGCGATAGAAGGTGTCCGCGCCCGCGCGCGCGATCTCGCGGAGCGTCGCCCCGTAGTCACGATTCACGAAGAGATCGCCCGCACCGGGCACGCGCCGACCGGGCAGGTAAATGCGCGCGGCGGTCGGATACTTCTGGAAGAACTGGCGCCCCTCGGCAATGCTCGACGGCAGCGCCTGATCCAGGCGGAAACCGCCCTCCGCATACCGAATCGCCGGCTCGACGAGCTCGCCCCACGTCAGCCGGCCGCTCCCGTAATGAGTGAAGAGATAGTCGAGCCCGGCGACGACACCCGGAATGTTGGCCGACGCCGGGCCGTCACCCACCAGGCGGGTGCCCCGGAAGACTTTCGGATTGTCGAGCGTCGCCGCGCGCGGCGTCTGGTCCTTGTATTCGATCACCGTCGGCGCCGGCATGCCCTTCAGGAAGAGCACCGCCTGGCCGTCGCCGCCAATGCCCGAGGCGTCGGGCTCGACTACACCGAGCGCAAACGACACGGCGATGGCCGCATCGACGATGTTCCCGCCGCGCGCCAGCGCCATGCGGCCCGCCTCCGACGCGAGCGGATGGCCCGAGACGACAACCGCGCGTGACGAGGTCACCGGTGGCTTGATGAGCGGTTGCTCGGCGACCATGCGATCCACGATCTCTTCGAGCGCGCGATCGGTGCGCGCCTGCTCGGCCTCCGACCGGTATCGCGTGCGCAGTACATCCCACTGCGCGGCGGATTCACCCTCGCCGTAGTAAAGGCGCTTCAGCGTGCTCCAGACGGTATCGAAGACCTGGGTCAGCGCCGGTGCCCCGGCTGCCAGCGCCGGAGCCATCGACCGCGTCCCCTCGTCCACGGGCCGGGGGGCGGCGACGGTCCACAACTGAAACGCGCCGCCCACGCCGAAGACCGGCGGACGGTCGGTGTCGTCCCGCGCGGGATTGCCGTTGTAGACCGGTTCGGGCTCGGGGACTTCGCCGATGGCGAGCGTCCGGCCGTCGGGCGACCATGCCACCCACCCGCCGCGGCGCGACACGAGAACCGGCCCGTCGACCGGACGCTCGCGCGCCACACGCGGGACGACGGCCGAAAGATCCGCGGCGGGCTCGACGGTGGCGACCCACGTCGAGCCAACACCCTCGCGCACGGCGTAGAACGCCACGCGCCCGCCGTCGGGAGACCACGCGGGGTAGCCATCCTGTCCGCGCAGCCGCGCAACACGCGTGGCCGGCCCGCGCGCCGTGGCCGGCTCGCCTCGTGTCACGAGCCTCATGAGCCAGATATCGAAGTCGCCGTCCTCGCTCTCCCGGTCGGAAGAAAAGACAACGCGCCTGCCGTCTGGAGAGACACGCGGATGGATCTCGCTATCGGAAGATTGCGTGAGACGCATTGGCGTGCGCGCGTCCGCATCGGCGTCCGCATCCACGACGTAGAGATCCCACTGCGTCGTGCCGGGATCGCGGTGTGCGAAGACGATGCGGCCGTCCGGCGCCCACGAAGGCGTGCGCGCGTCGCCGGGCAGGCTGGTGACTCGTTCCGGCGAGCCGCCGCGGGACGACACCACGTGGATGTCGAAGCCGTCGCCGCGGTCGGCGGCGAAGGCCATCCGCTTCCCGTCCGCCGACCAGGCGGGCTCGCGCTGGACGGTGCCGGCCCGCGTCAGCTCTCTGGCGTCGCGTCCGTCCACCTGCAGCGTCCAGATGCGGTCCAGGTAGACAACGGCAAGCCGCTTGCTGTCCGGCGACCACGCGGGCTCGCGCAGGCCGGTGCCCGTCTGCGAATGCAGGGGAACCAGCAGCAACGCGGCAACGAGGACGGCGGCCGCGGTCGCGTTACGCACGCGCCTCGTTGACCGCATCGACTATGTGTCGAGCGGAGATGCCGAAGCGGTCCAGCAGTTCGTCGGGCGCGCCGCTGCGCGGGATCCCGGGGACAGCCAGGCGACGCACGATGACGCCCGCGCTGGCAACCGCGGCAGCCACCGCATCGCCAATCCCGCCTCCCCGGTAGTGATCCTCCACCGTGATCACGCGGCCGCTGGTCTCGCGAGCGCACCGGACAAGGGTGTCCGCGTCGATCGGCTGGAGGCAGTAGAGATCGATGACGCGGACGTTCACACCCGCGGCTTTCAGCATGTCGTGCGCCGCGAGCGCCTCGAACAGCGTGACGCCCGCGCCAATCACCGTCGCGACGTCGGCTGCGCTCTGACGCAGGACCTTCAGCCCGCCAATCGGGAACGTCTCGTCGGGACCGTAGATGACCGGCGTCTTCGGCCGGGACGTCCGCATGTAGACCGGGCCCGTGCAGTATGCCATCTCCTCGATCAGCCTCTCGGTGCTGACGGCGTCGCACGGATAGAGCACGGCGATGTTCGGCTGGGCGCGCATCATGGCGAGATCCTCGAGCGCCATCTGCGAGGGTCCATCCTCGCCAATCGAGACACCCGCGTGTGAGCCGGCCATCTTGATGTTGTTGTTGCCGATGGCCGCCATCCGGATGAAATCGTAGGCGCGAGTGAGGAATGCCGCAAAGGTTGACGGGAACGGGATCGCGCCGCGGGCGGCCAGCCCCATCGCCGCGCCGATCATCACCTGCTCGGCGATGAACGCCTGGTAGAAACGATCGGGATGGCGCTGCTCGAACTTCTCGCTGAATGTCGAGTTCTTCACGTCGCCGTCGAGCGCGACGATGCGGTCGTCGGCATCACCCAGGCGTGCGATCGCGTCGCCGTACGCCTCCCGTGTCGCGACCTTGTCGCCGACCTTGTACGGCGATGCACCGACCGTTCCGCGGCGCGGCGCGGGACGCTGGACGGTCTTCGGCGGTGGCGGCTGTGGCCTGCTGTTCCCGTCCTCCGGGACGAACTGCGACCTCAGCTCGGCGAGCGCCTTCTCCACTTCGTCGCCGGCCTTCAGCGGCTTGCCGTGCCAGCCGCCCTTGCCTTCCATGAGCGAGATGCCCTTGCCCTTGATCGTCCGCGCGAGGATCATGCTCGGCCGGCCCCTTGTGCGGCGCGCCTCGTCGAACGCATCGAGAATGGCGGCGACGTCGTGGCCGTCCACGGCGATCGTGTGCCAGCCGCACGCGCGCCAGCGCACCGCATGGGCGTCGAGGTCGTGCTGCAGGGCGGTCGGCCGGCTCTGTCCGAGCGCATTGACGTCGATGACGGCGCAGAGGGAATCGACGTCATGGAACGAGGCCATCTCGGCCGCTTCCCACACGGCCCCCTCGGCGGTCTCGCCGTCACCGAGCAGCACGTAGGTGCGGTAGTCCGACTTGATGCGACGCGCGTTCAGCGCGATGCCGACGCCGGCGCACAGCCCCTGCCCGAGCGAGCCGGTGGCGACGTCCACCCACGGCAGCCGCGGCGTGGGATGACCCTCGAAATCAGACGACAGCTTGCGCAGGGACATGACGTCCTCGCGCGTGCAGATGCCGGCCTCGGCCCATGTCGCGTAGAGAACGGGCGCGGCGTGCCCCTTCGACAGCACGAAACGGTCGCTGTCGGGATTCCCGGGATCGCGCGGGTCGTAGCGCATCTCCGAAAAGAAGAGCGCGGCCATGATTTCGGCCGCCGAGCAACAGGTGCTGGGATGGCCGCTGCCGGCGGCCGTGGTCGACAGGACGGAATCGATGCGCAGGCGCGTCGCGATGTTCATCAGCGCAGATACGCGCGGATGCGTTCGTACGGGCAAGGAAGCCTCCGGTCGTAATTATAATGACGGGATGCTCGCGCTGCGGTACGTGTACGTGCTGGCGCTGGTCGTATGGCTGGGCGGCATGGTCGTCCTCGGCGCGGTCGTTGCCCCCGCCACGTTCCAGTTCCTGCAGGCCAGCGAGCCCGTGGCGGGCCGTGCCCTCGCCGGAGAATTGTTCGGCGTGACGCTCGCGCGTTTTCACTATGTCGCCTACGGCGCGGGCCTGCTCCTCCTGTTTTCGCTCGCCGCCATGGCCGTGCTTGGCCCGCGGCCTCCCAACTTCCTCGTCCGGAGCCTCATCGTGGCGGCCATGCTCGCCGTCGCGCTCTACTCCGGGATCGTCGTGCTCGGCGGCATCGAGCAGATCCAGCAGGAGGTCGGGGCCCTGCCGTCGCGCCTTCCCGCCAGCGACGGCCGGCGACTGCGCTTCGACGCGCTCCACCAGCTCTCGACGCGACTGATGATGGTGAACGTGGTGGCTGCGCTCGTGCTCCTCTACTGGGAGGCACGCGAGCCGTGACCGCCGACGACGAACCAGTCAAGGGCTCCGCCATTGATCTCCCGCCAGAGCCCTTGACTGGTTTGGCAGTTTCTCTTTGGCGCGCTTCGCGCGCAGTCGAGCGCAACGTGCGGCCCGCGCTCGACGGCGTCAGCGACGCGCCCGCTGGCGATGACGCGCACGGTCGAGATTCTCAGATGAAGCACACGATTACGCTCATTCCCGGCGACGGCATCGGCCCGGAGGTCACCGGCGCCGTGGTGAAGATTCTCGACACCGCCGGGCTGGACGTGGAATGGGAGTCCTACCCGGCCGGCGTCCTCGCCATGGAGCCCTACGGCACGCCGCTCCCCGAGGAACTGCTCGAGTCGATCAGGCGCAACACGGTCGCGCTCAAGGGGCCGGTGACCACGCCGGTCGGCGGCGGCTTCACGAGCGTGAACGTCGGCCTCCGCAAGGCGCTCGACCTGTTCGCCAACCTGCGGCCGGTCTGGAACATCCCATCGGTGCCGTCGCGCTACGACGGCGTGGACCTGGTGATCGTCCGCGAGAACACCGAGGACCTCTACTCCGGCCTCGAGCACGAAGTGGTGCCCGGGGTCGTCGAGAGCCTCAAGATCATCACCGAGCACGCCTCGACGCGCATCTCACGGTTCGCGTTCGAGCACGCCCGCAAGAACGGCCGGAAGCGCGTCACTGCCGTGCACAAGGCCAACATCATGAAGATGAGCGACGGCCTGTTCATCAAGTGCGCGAAGAAAGTGAGCGCGGACTATCCGGACCTGACGTGCGACGAGCGGATCGTGGACGCCGCGTGCATGCACCTGGTGATGAACCCGACGCAGTTCGACGTGCTGCTGCTGCCCAACCTGTATGGCGACATCGTGTCGGACCTCTGTGCCGGGCTCGTGGGCGGTCTGGGCGTCGTGCCGGCGGCGAACCTGGGGACGGAGATCGGCGTGTTCGAGGCGGTGCACGGCAGCGCGCCCGATATCGCGGGCAAGAGTCTCGCCAACCCCATGGCGCTGCTGCTGTCGGCAGTGCTGATGCTGCGCCATATCGACGAGGGCGCGATGGCCGACCGCATCATGAAGGCGCTGAACGGCGTGCTCTCCGAGGGCAAGACCGTGACGCGCGACCTGGGCGGGAAGGCCAGCACGATCGACTTCACCGAAGCAATCTGCCGGAAGCTCGAAGGATAGCGGGAAGAGAGACGGGCCACGGAGACACGGAGGCTACAGGAAATATCTCTCCGTGTCTCCGTGCCTCCGTGGCTCGTGGGTGTGGGGGTGGTATAGTCGGGTCTTGGCGATGATCGACGAGATCACCCAGGCCGTGCTCTCCCGCGAGGAAATCGCGAAGTATCTGGAGGGCAGCCACGGCGAGAGCGGACGCGCGGCACGCGAGCGCATCCACGCGTATCTCGGGGAGCTTCGCACGACACAGCGCTACTCGATTTACCGCGCGCTCAAGCATCCGCTCTATCCCATCCTGCGGAAAATCGAGCGGCGCGGCGAGAACGTCGAGGCGGCAAAGGCCGCCACGCGCGCGGGCCGTGTCATCTACGCGTCGAACCACAAGAGCCACACGGACTACCTCGTCGAGCCGCTGGTGCTCGACGACAACGGCGTGCGGCCCCCGATCATCGCGGCCGGGATCAACCTCTTTGGCGGCCCGCTCGGTCTGCTCCACCGCTACGTCACGGGCGCCATCCCGATCCGTCGCAACACCAGGGACCCGGCCTACCTCATCACGCTCAAGGCGTATGTGGCCGAGCTGCTGAGGAAGCACGACCTGTTTTTCTACCCGGAGGGCGGGCGCAGCTACAGCGGCGAGCTCAAGACCCCCAAAACCGGCCTGATGCATGCAGCGCTGCAGGCGGAGCATCCGCACATGGTGATCCTGCCAACCGCTGTCGCCTATGACCTGGTTCTCGAGGACCACGTCCTCGCGCGCCAGCGCGTCAAGCGCACGCAGCGGCCGTTCAGCCGCGAGCTCGCCGAGATGGTGCGCTACGCCGTGGGCTATCGGTCGCGTGTGTTCGTGACCTTCGGCACGCCCATCCAGGTCGATGGGATCGAGGTGACGTCGCGCCGCGCCGTGC
>DATDHP010000223.1:0-2219 GCA_036521515.1 Vicinamibacterales bacterium | reverse complement strand
CGCGCTGCCGTAGGCGCGCACGAGATCGCCGGGGCGGTTCTGTGCCTGCAGCCCGAACACGCCGTTCTGGGTGGCCCCCAGGGCGTAGGCGACACTCGACGCGCCGAGCTGATCCCATCCACCGAAGCTGTAGTTCTGCTTCAGCCCCAGCGTCGTATTGAAGTAGACGACGACCCGCGGCGCACCCGACTCGCCGGCAGGCAGCGGCGCGCTTCCCTCGCGGCGGAGGGCCACGACCTCGAACAGGTCGGCCTTGACGTCGCGGTCGAGCCTGGCTTGCAGATCGGCGCGCAGGCGCGCCTCGTCGGCGCCGCGCGCGCAACCGGCCGTCATCAGCGCGACGACGAGCGGGAGGAGTGACGCGCGTCGAAGGAATGTCATTGGGGGAACCCGAAGAGAGGCAGGGCGAGATAGCCCTGGATCATCAGTGCGTTCGCGATGTCGATGAAGAACGCGCCGACCATCGGGACGACGAGAAACGCCAGCGGCGACGGCCCGCGCCGCTCGGTGATTGTCTTCATGATGGCCAGTGCGGCTGCCGTGGACGACAACGCGAACCCCACGTGGCCCGCCGCCAGAACCGCGGCGTCGTAATCGCGGCCCATGGCGCGGAACGTCACGAAGGTGGCATACAACGCCATCGCCACCATCTGCAGCGCAAGGATGACGAGCAGCGGCCCGGCCAGGCTCACGAGATCGACCAGGCGCATCCCCATCAGCGCCATCACCAGGAACAGCGACAACGACACGCTGCCGAGCAGGTCCACGGTCGCGCCGCTGACGCGGACACGCGGCAGCAGCGTGGAGGTGTTGCGGATCAGCACGCCGAGGAGCAGGCAGAACAGGAAGTCAGGCAGGATGAACCCGGTACCTTGGACGATGCGGGCGAGCATTTTTCCGATCGCCAGGCACGCCAGGATCGCAAAGAGGGTGTTCAGCACCGACTGCGCGGTGACGGCGTCAGGCTCCTCGGTGGCGCCCACCGTCTGCTCGGCAGGCGGGGCGGCCGGCGCCGATAACCTGTGCCGCCCCACCAGGTATTCGGCGAGCGGTCCTCCCAGCAGGCTCCCGAGTACCAGTCCGGCCGTCGCACACGCCATTGTCAGTTCCATGGCGCCGACGATGTTCATCGTGTCGCCGAAGCGGCCGCCGTACGCGGCGCCGGTCCCGTGTCCGCCGGTCAGCGTGACCGAGCCGCCGAGCAGGCCGACGACCGGGTGCAGGTCCATCGCCAGCGCCGCCGCAATCCCGACGAAGTTCTGGACGGCGATGAACCCGATGCTGACCGCCAGGAAGATGACCAGCTTCGGCCCGCCCTTCAACAGCATCCGCGCATCGGCCGACAGGCCGACGGTCGTGAAGAACATCAGCAGCAGGTTGTCCCTGAGGCTCATGTCGAACGACACCCGCACGCCGGCGATGACGTCGGCCAGTGCGAGCAGGACGGCGACGAGCACGCCGCCGACGACGGGCGCCGGGATGCTGAACCGCTTGAGGAACGCCGTGTGCGCGACCAGCGCGCGCCCGGCGAACAGCACCACGAACGCCGCCAGGATGGTGAAGAGCAGGTCGAGCTGGACATTCGTCACGACAATACCATCGCGACGCAGCCGAACACCGTCAGCAGCACGCCGGAGACGGCGTAGCCGACGGGGAAGCCAATCCACGGCACGGAGCTGTCGATTTCCTTCGCCGCCTCGCGTGCCGGGCCCGAGTGCGGCCGCGCGCCGGCCACACCGCCCATCAGCAGCGCGGGTTCCATCGCATCCCTCCTTGACGGTTCAGCGCTTCGCCTTCTTCGCCGGCGCGGCGAGCGCCGACGGCTTGAGCAGCTTCAGTCCTTGTGTGGCCTGGTACCCGTGAATCTCCTTCACGTCCAGCTTGCGCATGAACGCGATGGTGTCGGCGGTGATGACCTGGCCGGGGACCATGATCGGGAACCCGGGCGGATAGGGAATGACGAAGTTGGCGGACACCATGTCGGGTCCGTTCTTCAGCCGCTCGTCGATCGCGGAGCTGGCGAGCTTCACGAACTCGCAGTTCGCCTCGTCGTACGCCATGTAGAACGCCTCCCGCATGTGTCCCTCGTTGGACGCGCCGCGTGCGTCGTCGCGGAAGGAGTCGTGGAAGCGGCTGAAGTTCGGCAGATCGGGCACGTCGGTCATGAGCGAGCGCACCCGCGCCTCGAAGGAGGCGCGCTCCGGCGCGCCCCCTTGCGC
>DATDHP010000222.1:0-6123 GCA_036521515.1 Vicinamibacterales bacterium | reverse complement strand
GGTCGTCTTTTTCCGGAAGTCAGATGTGGTCGTCACCGGCGACGTCTACATCAACACCATGTTCCCGATTGTGCAGGCAGGACAGGGCGGGAGCTTCCAGGGCGTGATCGATTCGCTCAACCGGATCATCGACCTGACGGTCCCCAAGGAAAAGCAGGAGGGCGGGACGTATGTGATTCCGGGCCACGGCCGTCTGGCTGACGAGGCCGACATCGTGGAATACCGCGACATGAACACGATCATCAGGGATCGCTTCGTGGATGCCATCAAGAACGGCATGTCGCTGCAGCAGGTCAAGGCGGCTCGTCTGCTGCGCGACTACGAAGGCCGCTACGGTGCTGCGTCTGGATTCTGGACGACCGACAACTTCGTGGAGGCTGTCTACCGCAGCCTGAGCGAACAGGACAAGAAGGGCGGTCGGACGCAGTGAAGGTCACGAACCTGAGGATGCACGCGCGCTGTTCGGTGTGGGCTGCTGGTGCGATGCTGGCGGCAGCGTTGTGTCTCGGCACGGCGGCGGCAACCGCTCAGGGACGCGGTGGCCAGGCGCAGCAGCCCCCGTCCCCGCCACCCACGCCGCGCGCCGCCGCGCCCATCGATGTCACCGGCTACTGGGTCTCGATCGTCAACGAAGACTGGCGCTGGCGGATGGTCACGCCGCCGAAGGGTGATTACGCGAGCATCCCGCTGAACGACGAGGGACGGAAGGCTGCCGATACGTGGGACGCCTCGAAGGACGGCCGATGCGAGGCATACGGGGCGGCCGCGCTCCTGCGGATGCCGACGCGTCTGCACATCACGTGGGAATCGGACAACATTCTGAAGATTGAAACCGACGCCGGACAGCAGACGCGGCGGCTGCTGTTCGACAAGTCGCGGCCGGCGCCGGCCGCGAGGTCGTTGCAGGGCTTTTCCGTGGCGGAATGGGAGCGCCCGGCGCGTGGACGCGGGGCGGGCCGCGGCGGGCGGGGCGGTGAGGCGGAGACCGGACCGGCCCCGGGGGCATCGCTGAAGGTGGTGACGACCCGACTGAGCGGCGGGTGGCTTCGCAGGAACGGGGTGCCGTACAGCGAGGACGCCATGCTCACCGAATACTTCGATCGGTTCGCAGCGCCGAACGGCGACGACTGGCTCGTGGCGACGACCATGGTCACCGATCCCAGGTATCTCAATCAGGATTTCGTGACCAGCTCGCACTTCAAGAAGGAGCCCGACGCCGCCAGGTGGAGCCCGTCGCCGTGTAAAGGTACTTAGACCGGAGACAAGAGGAAAGCTGCATGCCATCCCAGGTCGCGCTGTTCGTTGCTGCGCTCGTCCTCGTCGCCAGTCCCGTTCTCGCACAGGTCGATATGTCCGGCGAATGGGCGAGGCGCATTCACGAGGATCAGCCTCACCGCAATCCCGGCGCGGAGCTCGGCGACTACACAGGGCTTCCGATCAATGCCGCCGCGCGCCAGAAGGCGTCGAGCTGGGACGCGTCGATTCTGTCGCTCCCGGAGCACATGGCGAAGCCGCATCCGGCGCAGTACTTCATGCGCGGCCCCGGGCCCGACATGCGCATCTACAAGATCACCGATCCGGTGACGCAGGTCGTCACCGCCTACACGCTCGATCGCACCAACGAGCCCGATGGCGATTCCCGGCTGATTGTGACGTCGATCATCGAAGACGCCGCGTATCTGAACGTGCCGCTCATGCCCAGCACACAGTTCAAGCGCGAGCCCGATGGCGCGAAGTTCAACCCGCGCCCGTGTGAGGTGACGCCTCCGGTCGTGGGAGCGGGGCAGTAGCGATGATCGCGCTCCTGTACGAAAGCTACGCCAGCGGCCGAATCGGCCGCCGCGAGTTCATGGGCCGTGCGAGCGCGCTCGGCATCGCCGGCCTCGCGGCCGCGGCGGCGGGTCCGCTGGCCGCCAGTCCCGCACAGGCCTCGAGCCTCGCACAGGCTGCGCTCGCCGGGCTCTCAGCGGCGAAGACGCTGCCGCTCGATGTCGCCGAATGGAGCTTCATGTGGGTCAACGTGAAACGCGCCGACACCGCGCGAGGAAGCTTCATCGGCGGCCAGCAGATGTACGTCGAGTACATGGTGCCGGCGCGCGTGCGCAAGCCGTTCCCGATCGTACTCGTGCACGGAGGGGGTGGGCAGGGCCTCGATTGGCTGGGCACGCCCGACGGCCGGCCGGGCTGGTTCCAGCATCTGGTGGCCGAGGGGTATAAGGTCTACGTCGTCGATCGACCCGGTCACGGGCGCTCGCCGCAGCACCCCGACCTGCACGGCGCGATCCCCGAACGTCCGGGAACGATGGAGGCGCTGCAGGGACAGTTCATCTTTCCCGCCGGTGGCGCGAACAATCCCGACCCGTATCGGAGGAACCACACGCAGTGGCCGGGTCCCGGTGTGCCGGGGTCGCCCGAGGTCGCGCAGTTCCTCGCATCGCAGGGTGGCAGCTACGTCGTGAGCCAGCCTGCAGCACCGGCCGCGGGACGCGGCGGCGCTCCAGCCGCCGGCGGTGGCGGTGCCGGTCGCGGTGGCGCGCAGGCCGGGGTGGAGGCCGGGGTGCAGGGTGCGCCTCCCGCTCCCGCAAATCAGCAACCTGCCGGCCCGCTCAACCTGGCCCACATGGCGTGGCGCGCGGCGGGCGCCGAGCTGCTCGACACGATCGGTCCGGCCATCATCATCACGCACTCGGCCGGCGGCTCGTTCGGGTTGCTCGTGGCGGAAGCGCGTCCGCAGCTCGTGAAAGCGGCCGTCATGATCGAGGGCGGAGGCTCCGGCTTCAGCGGCGGCAACCGCTGGGGCATGTCGACCATTCCGGTGACGTGGGATCCGCCGGTGAAGGATCCGGCCGAGATCAGGACGCGCTGGGTGCCCGACCTCGGGATCGACGGCGGCGGCTACTTCCTGCAGGAGGAGCCCGCGCGCAGGCTGCCGAACTGGCGCGATGTCGCCGTGCTCACGGTGACGTCCGCGGCCGGAGCCGCGTCGCCGGGCAATCCTGGCGCGCCGGCCTTCCTCAAGCAGGCAGGCGTCAGGGTGGCGGAGGAGCTCCGGCTCGCCAACGCCGGCGTCCACGGCAACAGCCACATGATGATGATCGAGAAGAACCACCGCGAGGTGCTGCAGCCGATCCTCGACTGGCTGGACGGCACCGTCCGTGGCAGCGCACCGTCGATCCGGAAGCGCGGCACCGATTCGACGGCCATGAAGCTGTCGAACATGGGCTATTTCTGGACAGGCGCCGAGGTCCAGAAGAAAGACTACGGCACCATCGTTGTCGGCCAGATGTACGTCCAGTATCTGGTTCCGGAGCAGGTCCGGCACCCGCTCCCGGTCGTGCTCGTGCACGGCGGCGGCGGGCAGATGACGCACTACATGGGGCTCGACGGCAACGCCGGATGGGCGCACTACTACGTTCAGGCGGGTTACCAGGTGTACCTCGTCGACCGGCCGGGACATGGACGCTCGCCGGTATCGCTCGACGCGCTCGGCGCTCTTGGCGGCCTGCCGATGCACGCCGGCATCGCGGCCGACACCACGCGCGCCGCGACCGGCACGCCGAAACGCTGGCCGGGCACTACCGGCGCGGTCGGCGACCCGCTGCTCGACCAGTTCGTCGCGGGCCAGAACGCGGCGCCGGCCAACGGTGAGCTGATGCAGACGCTCTGGAGAACGCGCGGCGCCGGGCTGCTCGACAGGATCGGTCCCGCCATCGTCCAGACGCACTCGGCCGGCGGGCCGTTCGGGTTCATCGTCGCCAGCGAGCGGCCGAACCTGGTGAAGGCGCTGGTCACCTTCGAAGGCGGCGCGGGTCCGGTGCTCGGGCCGGCCAACGTGCCGATTCCGATGCCGAACTACAAGGGAATTCCGATGATGTACCTGACGGCGGAGAACTCCGGGCGCACAAACGGGCCGGCGGTCGTCGCGACGCTGCGGCAATCGGGCGCGCTCGCGGAGCACATCAACTTGAGGGACCGTGGCGTCACCGGGAACGGCCACTTCGCGATGGTGGAAACGAACCGCAAGGAAGTATTCGAGGTGATCCGCGGCTGGATCGAATCGAAGATCCCGGCCACCGGTCCCGCATCGCGCCAGACTGCCCGCGGATAGTGGCCCGACATTTCCACGTAGCCCCGGCCGGTTGTTCTTTCAGCGCTGGGACGATTCCTATGCGGGGTACGGCGTGTCGGTGGACGAAGCCCGGCAGACTCTTGCGCTGACCAAGCGCGGCAGCGGGATCTGGAAATCGGCGTTTACCTACGAGCGCCCGGCGCGCGATCGACTGGTTCTCGAGGGCCAGATGGACGGTTACGACATCCGCGCGCAGCTTCAGCTCGTGGAGCGAGACACGTTCCGGCTGCTCAACAGCCGCTTTCGCTGGATCCGGCCGCCAGACCCGACCGCGACGCTGAATCAGTGAATGACTTCCGCCCAGCATGGCTACTCGGCGCGTAACGTAGTCGCCGGGTCGACAGTCGCGGCCCGGCGTGCCGGGATGAGCATTGCCGCACCCGCGACCGCGCCGAGCATCATCAGAACGGCCGCATAGGTCCACGGATCGTAGGGAGTGACGCGAAACAGGAGCGAGCCAAGCGAGCGCGTTACGATCATCGCTCCGCTGATCCCGATGGCGGCGCCGATGACGATCAGTCGCAAGCCGCCTCCCAGTACTGCGGCCAGCAGTCCTGCCAGCCGGGCGCCAAGCGCGATCCGGATGCCGATCTCTTTCGTTCGTTCGGCGACGACAAACGCCAGCAGACCGTACAACCCAAGCGACGCGAGCAGCAGCCCGCTCACAGCAAACGCACTGGAGACCAGTGCCGTCAGTCGCTCCCGGGCTACGTTGTCGCCGAGAACGGAATCCATCGTTCGTACGTCGCCGATAGCCACGCCTGCATCGAGTTCACGAACGGCGTTCGCTGCCGCTGTCGTGAGGCTCGCCGCGCCAGTCGATCTGAGGATCAACACCATGTCGTCAACAGGTTGTTGCCCATGGTTATAAAAGACCGTCGGCCGCGCGGTGTTCCGCACCGATCCCTCACTGACATCGCCGACCACGCCGACGATGCGTCCGTACGGGTTGTTCTCATCGACCCGGACCGAAATCGCGGCCGTCAGCGGATCGAGTCCCTGCAGGAATCTGGACGCGAACGTCTGATTTACAACGAACACCGGCTCCGCGTTTGGTCGCTGATCGGCGTCGGTGAACTCGCGGCCGCGCAGGACCGGAATACCGAGCGTGCGAAAGTACCCGGGAGTGACGACGCGCACACCGGTTGAAGGTGTCTCGCTGCGCGGAAGCTCTGGTTGGCCGAGCACGTGAAATCCGGTTCCCGAGAAGACACCCCCGGTCACAGGGAGACTGTAAGCGGCCGCCGCCTCCGCCGCGCCCGGCAGCAGCTGCAGCCGTTCACGCGCCCGGGAAAAGAAGTCAACCGCGCGGCCGTGGCCGTACCGCGCATCGGGGAGATTGACCTCCATCGTCAGAAGGTCCCGTCGGTCGAATCCGGTATCCACGTTTTCCAATGCGATGAGTGTCCGAACCAACAGGCCCGCTCCACAGAGCAAGACAACGGTCATCGCTACCTGTCCGACAACCAACACCTGCCGAGAGTGGGGCGCGTGCGTGACCGTCCGGGTGCTCGAGTGCAGGCTGGCCGCGAGAGACGAGCCAGTAGTCGCGATGCCAGGCACGAACGCGATGGCGACTCCCGTCAGCAGCGTCAGCGCCAAGGCATAGAGGAGGATCGGGACGTCGAGCCGCAGATCGGCGAGCGGGACGATCTCCGGCGGTGTAAGCGAGGCGAGGGCAGCAAGAGTCCACGCAGCGAACAGAACGCCGAGAACTCCACCCATCGACGCCAGGAGCACACACTCGACGAGGAGTTGCCTGATGATCGCTGTGCGGCTCGCGCCAATCGACATGCGCACCGCAATCTCGTGGCGACGAGTCATTGACCGCGCCACGATGAGATTCGCCACATTGAAGCAGGCGATCGACAGCAAGACCAGCACGGCTCCGTACAGGACGAGCAGGGAGATCCGTACGTTTCCGACAATCTCCTCGCGTAACGGCACGAGCTCCACAGACGTGCCCCTGTTGAACTCATACGATTCGGCCAACC
>DATDHP010000221.1:0-4587 GCA_036521515.1 Vicinamibacterales bacterium | reverse complement strand
CGCGGACGTCCTCCGGCAAATCGTCCAGTTCAAGAGACAGAGGCATCGCCAGGTTCTGTTCGGCCGTCAGGTGATCGAGCAGCACGGCCCGCTCGCTGAGGAGCCCGAACTGGTCGAGCGTGTCCACCCAGTCGCTCGCATGCTGAATCGAGGCGGTCGCACGGCCCATCACCGTGATATCGCCCGAGTCCGGCAGCATGGCGCCGGTCACGAGGTTCACGAGTACTTCGGCCGTGACATGGTCGAAGCCTAGAAGAGCCACCGATTCCCCCTCGTGGAGGGTAAAGGCGCTGAGCCTCAGAGGCCGCAGGCCACGGTAATCCTTCGCGACGCCGCGCAACTCGACCAGAGGCTCACCAGACATCTCCTGAGGCCTGAATGGTGACACAGGAAGCAAGTTTTCGAGGGTAAGGCCTCAGGAGCTGTCTTAGGCGCGGCCGCTTCAGCGGCCGCGCAGCTAGTAACGAAGCTCCGCCTTCACCAGCATTATTCAGTTTCAGGCGGAGCTTCGTTACGCATGGCGATAGCGGGAGGCGCTGAGCCTTTGCCACTCGTGTGCCGGCAGGGTGACAGAGCCAGGCGGCAGGCCGTGCGACGGGTCGCCGTGGAAATCAGAGCCACCGGTCATCAACAGGCCGAGCGTCGAAGCCAGCGCGACATAGTGGACCACGCGCGCGGCGTCGTGATCGGGATGGAAGGCTTCGAGCGCATCGAGGCCCTGGTCGCGAAGCGAGGCGATGCGGCCGTCGGCGATCGATTTGCCAGGATGCGCAATGGAGGCGAGGCCGCCTGCGTCATGAATGACGGCGATGACCTGCTCCGAGCCGGCACCCTGCCGCGGCACGAAGCCTGGAAGACCCTGGCCGAGCCAACGATCGAAGGCCTCGCGTGAGCTCGCCACGTGACCCGCTTCGACCATCGCGCGGGCGACCTGTGGGCGGCCAATCGAACGCCCGCTCTGCTGGCGCGCGCTGGCCAGCAGCCCTTCGAGGTCAATGGGCACGCCAAGCGAGGCGAGACGCCGGCCGATCGCCTCCACGCGAGCGACGCGGATCTCGCGCTGACGCTGAAGGAACGCTGTGAGCCCGTGATGAGCCGGGTCGATGAAATATCCGAGGACATGGACGTCGCGGCCGGCGTCGATCGCCGTGATTTCGATGCCACTGATCGCGTCGATGCCGTGAGTCCGCGCCAGCGCCTGCACGTCCGGCACGGCCGCAGTCGTGTCGTGATCGGTCACCGCCATCACGTGAAGTCCCGCCGCCGCGGCGTGCTCGACGAGCTCGCCGGGTGAGAGCCCTCCGTCCGACGCGGTTGTATGAAGGTGGAGATCGATCAACTCCCAACCCCCTTTCGCCCTTCGACTCCGCTCAGGGCGTCCCGAGCAACGTCGAGGGACGGGTGAACCAACTCCCAACTCCCGAAAAGGTCGGGAGCTGGACTGGCAACAGCCGCTCGCATCCCAACGCGCTTGCGCGTCGGGGGCCCCGCGGTTGGGAGTTGGGAGTTGACGGATTTTTTGGCAGCGTTTGAAGGGTCAACGGGCGGCGCGCGCGGCGGTGGAACCGTGCCCCTGGGCGCGAGGTCGACGGGTACGACCCTGACGCTTCACGAGCGCGCGGTACTCGCGCACGAGCAGATCGAGATGCGCGCGCTCCTCATCCGCGAACTCCAGGAAGATCTGCTTGCCTTCGGAGTCCTCGAATTTCTCGCCGTACTTCTTGAAGAACCGGTGCGAGCCGCGCTCGCAGCGAATACCGATCATGAGCGCCTGCTGGTCGTTGACGCCACGCATCAACCGCTCGGCGCCGTCGGCGAACAGCCCCTTGGCCGCATCCTTGAAGAACAGGAACGTGGGCCTGGATTCCAGGTGCGGGTCGCGCTCGAGCAGATCGCGGTAGCGCGCCTCGAGCTTGCCGAGGTGCTCCTTCTCTTCGCCGGCGAGGTCTTCGAAGATTTTGCGGCCACGCACGTCCTTGGTAATCCTCGCCGCGTGGCTGTAGAACTCCAGGCCGCTGCGCTCGGTGGCAATCGCGATGCGGAGCGCATCGCGCGCGAACAGCAGGTCCGTGTGGCCCTGCGGGCTCGCCGTGCGGCCCGTGCGGCACTCCTCGCACGTGCCGTAGATCTGCACGACGCTCTGAGACGCCGCGAAGTTGCGCGCGGCCGACACCTCCTCGACGATGCCCTCGATGTCCGAGCTGAGGAACTCGAACGACCGATGACAATTCTTGCAGATCAGGTGGAAGTGCCGCGGATGGCGATACGAATGCTCGAACCGGAACCGCCCCTCGCCGAAGTCTACTTTCCGCGCGATACCGGCCTCCACCATCCACTGCAGGGTGCGGTAGACGGTGGCGCGGCTGATTCGATGGTCTTCCCGGCGGATGAGATCGACCAGATCATCGGCGCTCAGATGTCCTTCCTGCCGAAGGAAGACATTGACGATCTGCTCCCGCTTGCTGGAGCGCTTGCCGCCTGACGGCTTCAGTCGTGCAAGATCAGGTAGGGTCGTCGCCATCGCCCCCTGAGCCTTCAGCCCCCACTACACGTTGAACGACGAGCCGCAGCCGCAGGTAGAGGTCGCGTTCGGGTTCTTGATCGTGAAACCGCCGCCGGTCACCGTGTCGACGAAATCGACCTCGGCGCCCTTGAGGTAGCTGATGCTGACGGGATCGACGAACAGCTTGATGCCGTTGGATTCGAACACCTGGTCGCCGGAGCCGCCGTTCTCCTCGATCATGAGGCCGTACTGGAAGCCCGAGCACCCACCGCCCTGCACGAAGACCCGCAGCCCGCTCCCGGCCTTGCCCTCTTCCGTCAGCAGTTCGGTGATCTTCGACGCCGCGGTTTCAGATACGTTGATCATCGGATTCAATTCTCCTAGTAACGAAGATCCGCCTTTCGCCACAGCCTGTCCTGGGCGGGTAGCCGGAGCTTCGTTACACCAGACGAAATTATAAGCTCCGCAGGCCCCCCCGAGCAAGCGGAATGGTGATGGCTCAGGTCACCTATCTCACTGCAACGCTTAGACTTGCGCCATACTCCCCAGCTCGCGGAGCGACTCCTGCTCCACGTCCCGGTGAAGGCTGTTCCCATTGGCGTCCATCGTCACGATGGCGGGGAAGTCCCTGACCGTCAGGTGCCACATGGCTTCGGGCGTGCCGAATTCCATGAGCGAGACCCCGTCCACCCCCTCGATCGTGCGGGCGTAGAACTGCGCGGCGCCGCCGATCGCGTTGAGGTACACGGCGCCATGCTCCTTGAGCGCGGCGAGCGTCTTCGCACCCATGCCGCCTTTGCCGATCACCGCGCGCACGCCGTAACGGCCGATGACATCGGCCTGGTACGGCTCCTCGCGGATGCTCGTGGTCGGACCGGCCGCGGTGATGCGCCAGCCTTCGCCCTCTTTCGCCACGACGGGACCGCAGTGATAGATCACACCGCCGCGAAGATCGACCGGCGGCTCGTGCTTCATGAGGTGATGGTGGACCGCGTCACGTCCCGTATACGCGCGCCCAGAGAGCAGGACGACGTCCCCGACCTGGAGCGACCGGATTTGTTCGTCGCTGAGCGGGGTGTGCAGCACGACCTCGCGTCCCGTGCGCTGGAAGCCGGCCTGGTCGGCCATCGCCATGACGGGGTTCCCGGGGTCGCGATACAGCCACTGCTTGATCGCGCCCGATGTGCCGTCGAGGAGGACGCCAAGGCGCCGATACGCCCAGCAGTCGTAGGCCACCGACACGAAGAAGCTGGCCGGCAGCCGGTTGAGCGCGCCGATCTTGCAGCCGATGAGCGACGTGCGCCCGCCGAAGCCCATGGCGCCGATGCCCAGATTGTTCACCTCACCCATGATGGCTGCCTCGAGCTCGGCGAGGCGCGGATCGGGATTGACATCGTCGAGCGTGCGAAACAATTGCTCCTTCGCGTTCACGTAACCCGACGTGCGGTCGCCGCCGATGCAGACGCCAATCGCGCCGGGGGCGCAGCCCTTGCCCTGTGCGTTCCACACGGCGTGGAGGATGCACTTCCGCACACCCTCGAGGGAGCGGTCGGCGCGGCCGAGACCGGTGAGCTCCGCCGGCAGGGAATACTGCGCGTTCATGTTCTCGCAGCCGCCGCCCTTCAGAATCAGCTTCACCTCGATGTCATCGCGCTCCCACTGCTCGAAGTGGATGATCGGTGTGCCCGGTCCGAGGTTGTCGCCCGAGTTCTCGCCGGTGATCGAGTCGACCGAGTTGGGCCGCAGCTTGCCGCGCCGCGTCGCTTCGGCGACGGCCTCGCGGATCTGCTGCCGCATCCAGATCTGGTTGGCGCCAACCGGCGTCTTCACTTCGAAGGTGGGCATGCCGGTGTCCTGGCAGATCGCGCCTTCGTGGTCGACGGCGAGGTCGATGTTCTGCGCGATGATCGTCAGGGCCTGCGATGCGCGCGTGCCGGTCGGCTCGGCGTCGAGCGACGTCTTCATCGCGGCGCGCACGTCGGGCGGAAGATCGGTCGACGTCCGCACGATGAGCTGGAGCACGCTATCGAAGAAGGATGGAAGCATGATTTAATTCTGACACATGCAGTACCGCACCGAGCGTG
>DATDHP010000220.1:0-4518 GCA_036521515.1 Vicinamibacterales bacterium | reverse complement strand
TATCCCAATGCGCGACCGAGTATCCGAACCAGGTCGGTTGGGGGTCAACCGGCAGTTTCCGGCCATCCGTGAAAATCTGACGGAATACGGCGAATTCTTCAAACAGTGTCAGGATGACTCCCGGGGTTTGTACGATCTTGATGGGGAGCGGTATCATGTGGTTCGGAACGCCGTCGGGAAGGCAGCGCTCGGACGGATCGGGC
Organism: Vicinamibacterales bacterium; assembly: GCA_036521515.1. Classification (GTDB taxonomy): domain Bacteria; phylum Acidobacteriota; class Vicinamibacteria; order Vicinamibacterales; family UBA2999; genus Gp6-AA40. The sequence continues at coordinate 4,315 of DATDHP010000220.1, read as the reverse complement.
GCATCGTAACGGCCGTTCCCGGTGATCTCCGCGTAAAACTTTTCCGCCGCGGGCAGCATGGGGACCTTCGATCCGGCGGGCATGAAGCGTTCAAGGCCTCGGCCTTTGGGATTGGTGTATTGGCGGCTGGATATCCAGAGTCCGCTGAGGTCGGGATGGCCGTCGGAAGCGCGCGGCGCGGGAGCGCCGAGATTGGGCTTGCCATCATTGGTGCGCGGCGTCCCCGGCAAAGGCAGTTTGATCCACTGGGCGTGCGCGGTGCAGGCCAGGCCCAGGGCGAGGAAAAGGCTCGTGACGAGGTTCGAGGGTCTCATTACGCCTCTTTCGCTTGCAGCATTGGTGGAACTGCTGTTTTCTTCGGTGTCTTAACACTATCCGAGAGAGGAGTCAATCATGACGGAACGTCGAGCTGCGGACGATAGGAAACGTTGAGGCCGTCTCGCGTTAGCGTAACGCGGGGGCCTGTCAGGCCTGGGCGCACGCGTCCGCGGATGGTTTCCTTCTCCTCGAGCCTCGAAACAGTTACCCGATTCGCACGGCAGCCCAGGTCGTCGTACCATCATTCGGCTGCGGTGGATTTCTTGTAGGTGACGCGCGCGGTCGGATTCACGCGCTGGAGTTCGTTGACGCGCATTCGCCGTCCTTCGCACAAGCGCACTGACGGGCGACGCAGCCAGCACGGCCCAGGCGCGACCAAGGCCATTCAGCGACGACGTCGCAGCCGCAGGACTCGCAGAATTGTTCGAAAATCGTCCTGAGTCACGCAGGAACCGAACCTGGAATCTCCACAGAGGCAGCAGCGGAGGTGACAATTACTCCTGAAATCTCGGCATAGTCACTTCTGTTTCACTCCGCTGTGCCTGCGAGAAGCGTACTAGGTCGGAAGGAGGCGCCGAGCTCGCGACCCCGCTCCGGAGCCGGGGCTGCCACCGTCTGCTTGTTCGCTGGCGCGAAGTACACGATCGCCGCACCGACGGCAGCGCTTACCAGGCCCGCGATGGCGGCCCTTGGTTCGTCCGGCACAGCGTCCCACGCCGGGACGCAGGAGATCGCCCACAGGACGACGGTGACGATGTTGGCGGCAGCGCCGCCGGCAACAGCCTTTGTTGCAGTCATGACTCTGTCCTCCATGGAGTCGCCGACGAAAATCGGATTTACCTGGGATCAACGCGTGGGAGCAGGAAATTGAACAGGTCGGAGATCGTCAGCTACGGTCGCGCCATCCCGGCAACGAGCGCCGCGAGCGCCTCGTCGCGCGTTCCTCGGCCGGCCAGGTACGGCAGCCACGTGTCGTCGAGCGGCGCCTTGAGACGCAACAGCGGCTCCGGCGCGCCCGACGATCGGCCGTTCCAGATCCCGAGCGTATCGACCGTGCGAACGTACGTCGGATCGAGGCGGCGAACGGCCTCGCCCGCCGTCTCCCAGATCAGCGCGTGCGGCATGTCGTCGGGTACCGTCGCCTTGATTGCCTTCGCCTGCGCGCCGAGGAGCGTGTACACCTGGCCGTCCCACTGGTGCATCCCCTCGTGAAAGAGCACCTCGAGGCCGCGAAGGCCGCCGTTGCCCGGATAGCCGCTGGCGATGACGAGCACGCCACGCGTCGACGAATAGGCGCCCGCCCAGTTCGAGAAGCGCGCCGCATGCACGGTAAACCCGGAGGCAGGCCACTGCAGGCCGTACGCCCTGGTGATCAGCTGCATCAGCCGAATTGACCGCGCACGCGAAAGCGCGCTCTACGACTTCGTCTCCTTAGGCGCGACGTAGCTCTTTCGCGCACGCGGCTTCAGGCCCTTCTGCGACACCTGCACCTCGATGTCGTGGACCTTGCCGTCACGCTTCGGCGGCGCGTAGCCGATCAGATATTGGCTGTGCAGCTCGTCGGCGACCTGCGCGAATGCGGCACCGAGATCCAACCCGGCGCGAATTTCCACGTAACCGCCGCCGGTCTCCTCGGCCACTCGCGCCAAGCCGGGATCTGGCCAGTCGGCCATGAGCGCGGCCTGCAGTCCGCCCGGACCAATGCCCGGCATGTTCTGCCGAGGGCCGCGGCTTCGCATGCCGACACCGTAGATCATCACGTCCTGGTTCCGCGCGCGATCGATGACCTCGACCTGACTGACGACCTTCTTGCCGAAACCGATCGGGCCGCTGTCCTTGCCGTCGCTGAGCACCAGGATGACCGCGCGCTCATCGCCGGCTTTCTTGAACACGTCCAGCGCCTCATCGATCGCGCGCCAGAGCGGCGTCGGCGCATCGGAGGCAATCGCGCGGGGCAGCGAGTCGCGCAGCTCGCGGGGATCCCGCGTGAACGTCGGACCGATGGCGACGTCGTGCCCGAACGTGCCGAGCCGCACGCCGTCGTCCGGACGGAGCCGTGACAGCAGCTCCTCCGTGCCCTCGCGCAGCAGCGGCAGATTTCCCTGCATGCTGCCCGAGACGTCGAGCAGCACGATGAGGCGGATGGGCTGTGGAGAATTGTCGAAGAGCGTGATCGGCTGCGGCTTGCCTTCGTCACGAATCTCGAAGTCCCTCTGCTCGAGCGTTGTGACGAGACGGCCGTCTCGATCGGTGACGGTGACGAAGACACGGACCGCGTCACCGGTGCCGCGAAACGTCGGCTGCTGCTGCGCGGCCGCGCCAAGCGCCGCGCACACACACGCGGCGAGGATTCCAGACGTGAGGACCCGGATCATACGTTCTCATCCACAGCCGCAGGCAGGCACCGCTCTTCAGTCATATCATGAACGGGACGTATGTTTGAACGCTACACGGAGCCTGCGCGTCGCGCGCTCTTCTTTTCCCGACACGAGGCCAGTCTGCTTGGCAGCCTCGCCATCGAACCCGAGCACATCCTCCTTGGGGTTGCGCGCACGGGCGAACCGCTCACGGACGGGATCCTGTCCCGGACCCGCCTTTCGACGGAAGAAATCAGACGCCAGATTCGTGCAAGGACGGGCCGGGACGTGGCGGAGGCGCCGGTTCCGAACCACTCGGTCGAAATACCATTCACGGCAACCGCCAAACGTGTTCTCGAGGGCGCCGCCGAGGAGTCTGACCGGCTGCTCCATCGCCACATCGGGCCCGAACACCTGCTGCTCGGCCTGCTTCGACAGGAGCATGGCATCTCCCCGGAGATCCTCGAAACGAACGGCCTCACGCTCGAGGCTTGGGACGGGCCCTTGTACTTCTCACGCGTGGTTCCTGCGCTCGGAGTCATCGGTGTATGACGCAAAGAGAAGGATGGCCGTGACCGAGAAACTGGCGTTGGTGGCTCTTGTCGTTCTGACCGGATCCGGTGCGGCCGTCGCACAGGGCGCGAGCGATGAGCCAGACCTTGCGATGTACGCGCGTATCCGCGACGAGGGGCTGTCGCGGTCGCGCGTCATGGACTTCGCGTTCGAGCTGATGGACAGGATCGGCGCGCGCCTGAGCGGCTCCCCGAACCTGGATCGGGCCGTCTCATGGGCCGTTGATCGCCTGACGCAGGCCGGTCTGGACAACGTGCGCCGCGACCGCTGGGGCGACTTCGGCATGCAGTGGCGCCAGCGCAACACCTGGCTGACGCTCGTCGAGCCCGACCTCGCCAACCTGCAAGCGACCGCCGCGCCGTGGTCGCCGCCGACGCGCGGGCCGGTGACTGGCGAGGTCGTCTACGTGCGAGGGTTCACTGACGAGAAGGGGTTTGCGCCGCTGCGCGGGACGCTGAAAGGTAAGGTGGTACTGCTGGGGCGCGCCCCCGGATTGCCGGAGGTGACGCCGATCGAGCGGCCGCTCTTCGAGCGTTTCACGGAGGAACAGCTCGCCGAGCTGGCACAGCCGGCGACCGCCACCGCGCCCGCCGACGATGCGGCACTCGAGCGGGGCTTTAGGGAGGCCGCGTTCTACGAGCGTGTGGGGCGCTTCTTCTCCGACGAGGGGGTTCGAGCGGTGCTCACCCCCACAAGTAATAACGCGCGCGGTGGGCTGAGCGGTGGTTTGCTCGCCTCCGACTGGAACTACTCGCTCGGCATGCGTGCGTACCGCAGAGAGCATGCGATGCGGGTGCCCGTCGCCGTCGTGTCGATCGAGGCCTTCGGCCGCGTGACGCGACTGCTCGAGCGCAAGGCACGCGTGCGGGTCACGGTGAACGTGGATAGCGAGTTCACCGGCGACCATGTGGACGGCGTGAACGTGTTCGGCGAGATTCCCGGCGTTGATCCGGCCCGTGGCCAGGACGTCGTGATGGTAGGCGCCCATCTTGACAGCTGGGATGTCGGCACCGGCGCGACCGACGATGGCGCCGGCGCGATCATTGCGATGGAAGCGCTGCGCATTC
>DATDHP010000219.1:0-2673 GCA_036521515.1 Vicinamibacterales bacterium | reverse complement strand
GCTCGAGAAGCTGTCCGAGTACGGCAACGCGCTCAAGGCGCGCGGCCCCGAGCTCGGGCTGCAGGATCTCGACGTCTCGCTCAAGCTGGATCGTCCGGAGCTGCGCGCCGAGATCGATCGCGCCCGCGCCGCGGACCTCGGGATACGGACCGCGGACATCGCCGCGTCGCTGCGCCTGATGGTCGGCGGCGACGAGGAGGTCACGCGCTTCCGCGATCGTGCCGCGAACCAGGACTATGACGTCCAGCTTCGGCTCGACGAACGCGATCGCGGGGACATCTCGAAGATCGAACGGCTGTATGTCCCTCGTGCGAACGGCGAGCTCGTCCGTCTCGACAGCGTGGTGAACCTCGTGTCCCAGGAGAGCCCGTCGCGCGTCGACCGGCTGGATCGGCAGCGACAGATTTCCGTGCGCGGCGGCATCAAGGAGGGCTACGCGCTCGCCGACCGCATCGCGGCGCTGCGCGGCGCGGCGGCCCAGCTCGGCATGCCGCCGGCCTACACGGTCAGCGTCGCCGGACGAGGACGCGAGCTCGAGCGCACGTTCGTCGAGTTCGGGTGGGCGTTCCTCCTGACCGTGGTGTTCATGTACATCGTGCTGGCGTCGCAGTACGAGAGCCTGTTGCACCCGCTCATCATCCTGCTCTCGCTGCCGCTGTCGGTGCCGTTCGCGCTGCTGTCGCTCTGGCTGACTTCGACAACGCTCAACCTGTATTCCGCGCTTGGCATCCTCGTGCTGTTCGGAGTGGTGGCCAAGAACGCCATCCTGCAGGTCGACTACGCCCGCAATCTCCGCATGCAGAACGTGGAACTGCGGACCGCCGTCGTGCAGGCCAGCCGCGATCGGTTGCGCCCGATCCTGATGACGACGCTCGCTCTGGTCGGAGGGATGCTCCCGATGGCGCTCGGCACGGGACCCGGAGCCGAGGAACGCCGGACCATCGCCGTCGTAGTGATTGGCGGCCAGACGCTGTCGCTGTTCCTGACGCTCGTCGTCGTGCCTGTCGTCTTCTACCTGGTCGAGTCTGCCCAGGAGCGGTGGAGTACGGCGCGCACCGCCGTCCAGGAAGCCACGCTGTCGGCCTGATTTCGTTTGAGCCATGGGACTCACGCACGTGAGCGTGAAGGTCGGGAATCCGGCCAACGGGCGACGCGCCGAGGAGGTGCGCTGTCTCGTCGAGTCCGGCGCTATCTATTCTCTGATACCCAGCGCCGTCCTCCGGCGCCTCGGTATCAAGCCGCATTCGAGACGCGAGTTCGTGCTCGCCAACGGCGAGGTGATTCGGCGCCGGCTCGCCACGGCGACCTTCGAGTACGAGGGGCGCCGCGGCGACTCGATGGTGATCGTTGGGGAACCGGGTGACGATCCCCTGCTCGGTGCCACGACGCTCGAAGGCTTCGGCCTGGTGCTCGATCCGTTTCGCCGCGAGCTGCGGCCCACGCAGCTTCCGCTGAAACCGGGAGTCGCAACCGGTTGACCTCGCCGATCACGCTGGCGGGACCGAACTGCGAATCTCTTCCAGCAACCCCAGCGTGCCGTGCTCGCTCGACCAGCGCCGGAGGTACGCCCAATCGAGCTCAGGTCCTCGAACCGCCAGGATATTACGAATATCCTCACGGTCTTTGAGACGCTGCGCTGCGTCCGCCCACCGCAGCTTCGTCACGATCATGTCCTCGGCGGTGGCCACGAAGGCGGCCCGGTCCAGCACGCGCACGCGGAGTCGCCGTCTGAATCGCTCTTGATCGTGAGGATCGTCGGTGCGGACGAACAGCCCGCACACGAACGGATTGCCGACCAGGTCGATGACGTAGCGGGTCGTCCCGGTCACCGGTTCGAACGAGCCTTGACAGTCGAGGTTCAGACTGGCGGGTAGCGCATCACCCAGACGCTGCAGGCCGCCAGGGACCGCGTCGATGACAAAGTCAGCGTCGCGTGTGGAACGGGGAATACCATGAAAATTCGAGGCGAGCGAGCCGACAATCATGTACGGAATTGCCGCTGCTTCGAGCGCATCGAGCACCGCAACGACAGCCTCGTCTGCCGTCACCGACGATCGAGCGCGTCAAGAAAGGACAATCGGGCCGCAAGGAGGGCTCGAACGCCTCGGTCGTCCAGCTCGGGATGCTCGTGGCGGATACCGTCGGCCATCAGACGGCAGGCGCGTTCGAAGAGGCGCGGGCCCTCGAGGAGTTTGTCACCCGGCGCCATCGCCCGCGCTCGGGCGATTTCGTCGACGTACAACGCCTGCGCCAACGCCGCGATTGAGGACGTCACCTCGCTGATTCTATCAATCACGAATCACGAATCACGAATCACAAATCACAAATCACAAATGAACAGGCGGTCGCTCACCGCGCAACTCCTTCAACAACCACGCCCGCGCCGCCTGCCAGTCGCGCTCGGCCGTCGCCATGGAGATGCCGAGCGACTCGCCCGCCTCTGCGAGGGACAAGCCACCGAAGAAGCGGAGCTCGGCCAGCTGGCTCTTGCGGGGATCGAACGCCGCCAATCGCGTGAGCGCCGCATCCAGATCGAGCACGTCGAGATCGAGGGGAGGCGTCGCCCTGACGGCGTCGTCGAGCGTCACTCGGGCCCACTGTCCGGATCGCTTGGCCATTCGGTGGGCACGGGCGTGGTCCACCAGGATGCGCCGCATCATCTGACACGCCACC
>DATDHP010000218.1:0-17856 GCA_036521515.1 Vicinamibacterales bacterium | reverse complement strand
AAAACTCGATTGTATGGGAGCCTTCCGCAGGGCGCAATGCAGAAAGTCATCCAGCTGGTCTGTCGCGCGCGACGAGCGAAATCGAGGCGTGTGGGCGTCGAAGGGTCAGACAAGCGCCTCGCCGCCCTCCGTCTCCCACTGGTCAGAGAGGCCCAGGCGTGTGACCTGCCCCGCTTGGTGGCGGTAGAAGAGGCAATGAGGCCCCTTGGCCTCGAGGAGCTCCACCTCGACCACCGTCGGGCGGGCGCGGTACACGCCCGAAACACAACCACAGGGTAAAGTCTCGAGGTTTACCAGCGAGAGTGAGGCTCCCCGGGTCCCGCGCGCCATGGATGCATTTGTCATGTGTCTGGACCGTTATGGGCTCCGAACGAGATTTCGTATCCGTTTTGCGGCCTGCTCGGGCGCCGGCCTCGGATCGGGCCGTCCCAAGGACACCGAACCGCATAACGGTCTCAGGCGTGCGTCCCGCGACGATGCTCGCTCCTCGACCCGGCTCAGGCGACCCCGAACGACGTCGAAGCGTCGGGACGCCCCGAGCTGCAATCGAGGGGCGAGGCACCGATCCCTGATTGGTTAGACTTTCCTCAGGCAAGAATGGTTCCTCCTCAGATGAGTGCGGGATATTGGACTTTTTCGTCGCTCACCCTCGCAAACCGCGTCAGGTCGTGCCCGGGGGCCTCTGTGGAGGACATGATGTGCGCCACGAACACACCGCGAGCCACGAGTGCATCTGCAATGAGTTGGCGGTGACATTGCCACCATTTCGCCTCGGCGCACATGACCGCCACAGAGTGTGAATCAGCATAGGCGATGAGCGCCTCCAGTGATTCCTCGAACGCGCGTGTCGCCATGTGATCCGCGTAGCCGCGGAAACCCGGCTCCCGCCACGCGGTGTTGATCGAGTCCGGTCGCGGCGTGCGCAGACCGCCAAGCCCCGGGAAGTGCGTGTAATGGATCCCGCTGCCGGCAAGGAGTGTGGCGAGCGCGTCTCGGGAGAAATGGGGATGCCGGCGAGAGCTCGGCACAGTGCGAACGTCCGCCAGCCGGTCCACGCCATGCGCGAGCAGCAGTTCCAGGAACTGTGAAGCCGTTCTGGTCGAGTGACCAATCGTCAGGATGGTCACTGCCGACTTTCCGCTGCCTGCTGCCGGCTGCGCGCAAGCTGCCCGTCATCGGCATACACGACTCGCGCCTCGACGCGTTGGCCCGGAAACATCCGCTCGGCGGCGCGCCTGTAGAGCTCGACCTGCGCATGATGCTCTGGCCGCGGTCGCCCGGTCTTGAACTCGAGGACAGTGATGAGCCCCGTCCGGTCGCAGACGAGGCAATCGATGCTCCCGCGCAGCCATGCGCCCTCCATGTGCATCGTAAACGGCACTTCGTGGAGCGCTTCGCCCGATGAATACACCAAGCCGACGGTCTGGTCGCGCGACAGGACCTCGTATGCCACAACCGCCGCATCCAGGGTGGCTTCCGGCTCCAGCCCCACGCCACAGTCGACGAGCTCCTCCGGGCGAATCAACTGTGCGACACGTCCCCGGGCGAGGTTGGAATCGGCGCCAGGTCCGAGCGTCTGCACGAGACGGTGAACCAGTGTCCCCACGAGACGATCGGAGTCGCGGCCATCGGCCGCCGACCGTGCGTCCACGTCTCCGCCGATCGCCGCCGCAATCACATGGCGCGTGGGGCCGACATCGGTCAGCAGCCCAAAATCGGTCCGGATCACATCCGCCCCACTCGCCCCACCGGCCCTACCCGCCTCACCCGCCCCGCGCGCCCTACCGGCCCCACCCGCCTCACACACTCGAAAGCGGTGCACGTGACCCGACGAAGCGTGCCATTCGATCGTCCGGGACGGGGTGAGCTGCGTGAGGAGCGATGCCGGCAACACTTCGGCGAGGCTGCCGCGGCCCGGCTCGATTCGACCGTCCTTCAGGCCCGTTCCGAGATACAACCGGTCGCGTGCGCGCGTGACCGCGACATACAGCAGCCGCTTCGTTTCCTCCGTTTCGCGCCGGGCGACGTCTTCGTCTGCGTCCGACTGGTAGTCACCGACGGCGACCGACGGCGACTCGCCGCCGGGATCGGCCGCCACGCGAATCGGGTCGCGCCGGCTGCCGGTGCCGCGCGCCAGGTTCACGAGGAACACGATCGGGAACTCGAGCCCTTTCGATGCGTGGACGGTCATGAGGTTCACGGCGTCGAGTGCGTCGATGACGGCGTTCGCCTCGTCGCCGACCGCGAGGCGATCGAGGTGCGCGGCAATGCGACCGAGCGTGAGATAGCCACGGTTCTGAATGCGGCGGACGAGCGCCCGCATCTTCTTGAGATTCTCGCGCGCCTGCGGGAACCGCGGACCGCGCATCTCCACGGCATAGGCAGACTCGTTGAGGATCCGATCCAGCAGTTCCGCCGGTGGCAGTCGATCGACGAGGCCACGCCACCGCAGCGTGGCCGCACGGCCCTGCGCCAGCGCCACAACGTCCTCCGCGCTCAGTGAATCACCGGCCGCAGGCGGCGCTGCGGAGCGAAGGGCGTCGGCCAGCCGGGGCGCGAGCCGGCGGAGCCCCTCGTCAGAGATGCGGGCGAACCTGGACCGCATGAACGCTGCGGCGCGGAGGTCCGACAGCGGGTCCGCCAGGTAGCACAGCAGCGCCAGCGTGTCCTTGATCTCGTCGGCGTCGAAGAAGCCAAGCCCCTTGTACACATAGGCGGAGATCCCGCGTTGCTCGAGCGCCCCTTCATACTCGCGATGGCTTTCTCTCGTCCTGAAGAGGATGGCGATGTCGCCGGCGCGAACGGGCCGGTGGACGCCCGTTTCGCGATCCCGGACCGTTGTCCCCGCCGCGATCAGCCTTTCGATCTCATCCGCGGTGGCCTCCGCGCACGCCTCCGGCGTGTCCCCGAGGACGACGCCGAGGCATTCGCTCTGGTCGGCTGTCGGCGGCGTGTCGATCGGAAAGCGATCCTGCTCGTCGTACACGAACGCGTCGCGACGCGCGTCCGACTTGTCCATGTCCTGGCAGATGTCGTTGGCGAATGCCAGCAGCCCGGGACCGGATCTGAAGCTTCTCGAGATCGACCGACGCACGTCGCCGTCCGGCCGCAGCGACTCGAGGTGGCAAGCGGCCTCCTGCAAGACGGAGACGTCGGCGTCGCGGAACCCGTAGATCGACTGCTTGCGGTCCCCGACGATGAAGATGGAGGGCTGGAGCGGACCAGAATGGGCGAGACCGACGCCCTCACCCCAGGACTGTATCAGCAGCGACACGAGCTCCCACTGCGCGCGGCTGGTGTCCTGGAACTCGTCCACGAGCACGTGGTGGTACCGCGACTCGAGGCGGTACCGGCTCTGGGCGAACTCCTCCATCTGTCGCAGCAGGTCGAGGGCGCGCAGCAGCACGTCGGCGAAATCGAGCACCGCATGGGCGTCGAGCGTGCGCCGGTACTCAGTCTCGGCGACGCGAAACATCCGCCAAATCCCCCGGGACACGAGAACGTTGAGATCGCGCTTGTAGCGCAGGAACGCCTGCTGCACGGCTGGCGCATGATCGACTACCAGGTCGCGATGCGTGCGCCAGTGCTCCTCCATCGTGAATCTGGCTTTGGGGTGCACCAACTTTGTCCGCGGCTGGCCTTCCTGCGTCAGAAAATGTTCGCGCAGCCTGGCGAACAGGGCCTGCACGGAGGCCGGGTCGATCGCAGCGCCTGTCTCGAGGGCGCCTGCCATCTTTTGCAGCGATCGGGCCAGGACGAGGAACGCCGGCTCCGGCGGGCCGGACGCCAGGAATCGACCCAGGCCGCCGCGCATCCCATGGAACACGCCGAGGACGGCCGCCGCCGCCGCGCGGCTGGTAGCGGCCGTGTCGAGGACCCGCGGCCCTCGCGCCAGATAGTCGGACAGCACACGCGGCGCCACGACGCGGCGGTTCAGCAACGCCGCGAGTCCGGCGCGCGCGCGCCGCCCTCCCAACTGCGCGAATACGAGCGCGACATGCTCGTCCTCGCGCGCCAGGCTTCGGCACGCGCGAAGAGCCCGGTCGAGCGACTCGTCCACCAGCCGCGGCACCTCGGTCTCATCCGCCACCGAGAAGCCAGGGTCGAGATCGGCCTCGAGTGGAAACTCGCGCAGCAGCGACAGGCAGAATGCGTCGATCGTGCTGATCGCGATGTCGGCGGTGCGGTCGCGCAGGTCGCGCCAGCGCGCGGGGGCGATCTCGCCGCGGGAGGCGGCCGTGCGCAGCGTCGACACGATACGCTCGCGCATCTCGGCGGCTGCCTTGCGCGTGAAGGTGATGGCCAGAATGTTGGATGGATCGACGCCCGCCCGCAGCAGGTTCACGTAGCGGTCGACGAGCACGCGCGTCTTGCCGGTGCCCGCCGACGCCTCGAGCGCGACGTTGTAGCGTGGATCGACCGCGCGTTCGCGGCCGGCGCGGTCGCGCGCGTCGATTCGAGATTCGACCGTCTCCGGCTCTGCGTCGAACGGCAGCCTGAAGTTACCCAACGGCGATACTCCCGCGCAGGCGCCGCTGTTCGCCACGAGCCACGGAGACACGGAGACACGGAGTTGGACATCTTGGGATCTGAATATTTGCAATCCTCGAATTGACAATCCTCAGATCCAGAAATGATTCTCTCCGTGCCTCCGTGACTCCGTGGCCCGTGGGCGTGAAGAGCGCCTCAGTCATCACCTACGTAATCTTTGCGGCAAACGGACGGGTAGGCGCAGTATCCACACATTCGCGGCTCGTGCGGCCGCGGCGGGAACACCCCCGCGGCCACCCCGTCGAGCACGTTCACAAGGCGGTCGTGAGCAGCGCCCAGGACTGCTGCCGGATCAGCAGCGCCTGCTTTAATCACCGGAACGAGGGAGCGCTTGCCCGAGAACGCGACATACGCGGCCTCGTCGATCGACCACCGCCGGTCGTCGCGCTCGAGGAGAGCCTCTTGCGCGCACAGGGCGTAGATCGGCACTTGCAGAGCGCGCTTCACATCCGGCGGGTAGCCCGATTTGTAGTCGATGACGCGCAGGCGATCGCCCTCGAGCAGGTCGATGCGGTCGGCGACGCCCTTCAACGCAATGCGGCGCCCGTCGGACGCGCCGAGAGCGAACTCGCCCTCGAAACGCCGCTCGAGCCACCGCTCGAGAACCCGTGTCGGACGAGACGCCTCGATGCCCAGCACGACGTCGACGATGCCGACGGCAATCGCGGAGCCGAACAGACGTGCGCGCTCGAGCCCCGCCTCGGCCTCGGGTAGCTGCGCCAGCAGAGGCGCCGCCACCTCTTCGAACAATTCGCGGGCATCGTCGAGTCGATCGGAGGTGAACGTGCCGTCTCCCCGCCGATCCCACGCCTCGAAGAATCGCTGGAAGACTTCGTGAACGAAGCGGCCGCGCGCTCTGGGGGAGATGGCCGATTCGTCTTCCGGCGCTTCCTCGAGGCGCAGGACGTCGGCAGCGAAGAACTTGAACGGGCAGTCCTGGTAGCGCTCGAGCGCGCCGAGCGAAAGGGCGGTCGCCGCGTGGCCTTCTGTCGTGCCACGATATCGCGGATCGGTCGCAACTGGCGCCTGCAACCGATACAACGCGGCGTCTCGCGGCACGGGTGCAAGGGCATGAGGAGTCACCGGCTCCAGACCGAGGGCCTCGTGCTCGAAAATCCGAGTGAGCTCCGCCTGCCATTCAACGGCGTCGAGGCGCGCCGCCTCGACTTCGTCCAACACTGTCGCCGGCGCCACCATGGCGTCGTCCTCGAGGGTGAAACCCGACACGAGTACACGAGACGAAGCCGATGTCAGGAGATCGGCGAACGCCGCGCGAGCGCCCTCGATGCGCTCGGACTCGGCCGTCCAGCCGAGATCGCGCAAAATGCCTGGCGAATAGAAGATGTTGCGGCGGGGATGGTCCGGCCACTCGCCTTCCACGAGCCCCGCGAGCTGCACATGATCGAAGTCACCGAATTTCGCGCTCTCCGCGTCTACGAGATGGACGCCCGTGTCGCCGGTGCGCGGCGAGAAGGTCTGCCCTTCGATCCACCGCCGCACCATCGCCGCGACCTCGTCAAAATCGACGGGTGCAGCATCGAAGCGTCGATACGCGTCGCGGAGGGACACAAGCGTCGCCAGGATGGCCGACCGCGCGCGAAGCTGGCGCGCGCGCAGCGGGTCGTCCGGGCCACTCGACTCGCGTGAATCCCGGCTCGCGCGTGGCAACTCTGGAAGGCTTTCGTATCCGGTCAGAAACGACAGCAATCGGGTGAGGTGGTCGTGGAGCGGAGCGGGCGAGCGAAGCGGTTGCAGCTCTCGCGCCAGCTGCGCCAGCGCCTCGCCGGCGCGACAGGCGGGCGCGGGCAGCCCCCGATCGGCGCACCGCCATCCGTCGACGACACGAACGAGGGCGTCGTGGTCGCCGAGGTAACCGGCCTCGCCAAGGGCGCGATCGAGCGCGGCTATGTCTTCAGCCGGGATTCGGGATTGCCACCCCACCGCGCACAAGACGCGCGGCGGGGGCCCCGGTTCGGGATGCGGGATTCGGAGGTCGGGAAAACGGAAGTGCGGCGAGCGCAGCAAGGCGATCGCGGGAATGCGCGCGAAGTTGGAGCTGACGAACGAGAACACGAGATCGAGCGCCGCCGCGTACGGTTCTGCGGCGAGCGGCAACGTGTCGAACATCTGGCACGGAATGCCCGCGGAGCGCATCACCTCGCGCGCGAGGTAGACATACGGCAGCGGCTGCCGCACAACCAGGGCGACACGTTCGACGTCCGCCACCTCGCCGCTGCGCACCGACTGCTTCACCCAGCGAGAGAAGCCGGCCACTTCTTCCTCGCGGTCGCGCGCCAGGTGGACCAGGGCGCCACCGGGCGGCACCAGCAGGACCGGGGCAGCGCCGACGCCGGACTCGACCGGCGCCTCCTCGATGCCCGGCAACCGCTGGTGAATACGCTCGTGAAAGGATCCGGCGAGCTGCGAGTTCGTCACGACCACGTCGATCCGTTCGAGACCCGGGACGCGGGAGAGCACATCCCAATCGACGAGGGTCAGCCCGTGGGGATCTCGCGAGCGGTCCCCCACGGCGAGGATCGCGTGGCGCCACGGCCGGTTCGCAGCCCGCTCGATCACCTCGGATCGCAGCATGTGCTCGTCGATGCCGCCCGATGCCGCGGAAAGCCGTTCAAAATGCCGGAACGCGCTGACGAGGAATCGCGTCTGGCGCGCGAGCCGCTCGGCGCCGCGGTCGATCGCCGCGCCCGGTTGCCACCCCGGTTGCCACCCCACCGCGCTCACCTCGCGCGGCGGGGACCCCGGTTCGAGCGCGCCAAGGGCCAACCGCTCGAACGTGGCGACGTCCTTCCCATTTCCCCGCAGCGTGTCGTAGAAGCGCAGGATCTCCGCCACCAGCGCGGGGCGCAGACGGAACGGCGGAGGGGCGCCGCCCTCACTCGCGGCGCGGCATGCCACTCCGAGCAGCGCCTCGCGTTCCGCGTCTGTCAAGACGCAGCGTCCCATCGCGAGGCGATCCGCGAGCGCGGTCGTCAACTCACGTTGGGTAATCAGCTCAGGCAGCACCATTGCGCCCTCGCCTGTCGGCACCCGATTCTCAATCGACCGGACGAGATGCGCCGCAGCCGCGTGAGTGGGCACGACGACGAGGCGATTGCGGATGTCGAAGGGGGTGCCCCCGCAGGCGAGCGACACGAGGACGTCGCGAAAGGCGCGAAGATTCGCGACCCGGACCAGCCGGGTTGTCCGCGGCGTGATCACCGCAGTTGCGGCGGTTCGAGGAGCACGCGGATTTCCTCCTGGGCGCGGGACAGCAGCAGCAGCGCGCCGGCCGCGGCGGATGACGCCTCGCGCGCGGTCGCAAGGTTACCCGACTGGATCGCGTCGTAGCGTCCATTCAGTGCGGACTCGGCGAAGCGCCAGGCGCCGACGATCAGATCGTGCGTGGTGCGAAGGTCCTCGGGCGTCTGCACGCGCGACAACCGCTCCGCGCCGCCAGCGAGCCGGGCACGAAGGCTCAGCACGGCTTGGGGCGCAGGTCCCTCGAAGCGGCGGATCGACTCGAGCGCGGGCTGGATCTTCACCAGTTCGAGCAGCTGCGATCCGATCGAGCGCTCGTAGTCCCTGTACACCGAACGCCGGATGGTCCATTGGTCGCGCAGGAGCCGAAGCCGACGCGCGCCGTCGAGCTGTTCCTGCACGGAGGTGCGCAGGGCATCCACCGCCTCGGGACGACGGTTTCCGAGCATGGCGTCCTCGCGAGGAATCTGGTCGACCACGCGCTCGACATCCCGCACGCTGGCGCGCGCTGCCGCAAGCGACGCGGAAGTCACCAGGCGGCGCGCGAGATGAGCGTATTGCGTATCGATGAGCTGTTCCTCGCGGATCTGTTCTTCTGCGGACTTGCGCAGTCGATCCGCATACGCAGCGGGAATGGTGTCGCCAGCCTCGGCAATCAACAGCACCGCGGATTGCAGCAGCCCCACGCGATCCGCCGGCCGCTCCATCATTGCGGCGACATGGAACACCTGATCCAGTTGCTCGCTCGCTCGCGGCATGCCCAGGATCGGCTCGCGCGCCAGCGTCGCCGGGCTCGCCACGAGAGCAAGGTCGAAGCTGCTCATCCCGAGCGCGGCCCTCAGGTCTGAAATGGACTCGTCGAGGAGCGAGACGATCTCCCGGACATCCTCCTGCCGGTACCCGTAGTGGTTGCGCGGCCACTCGACCAGCGCCAGGCGCGCCTGTTCGGCATAGGCGAGCGCGCGCGAGCGGTCGGTCGTGAGGGCGATCTCGTTCAGCACGCGCGCGACGTCGTTGGAGAGGCGGACGAAATCTTCCTCGCCTCGCGTTTCGGCGTATCGCTGGTAACGGGCGGACTCCGCGTAACGATCAGTACGGGTCCAGTCCACGACGCTGGCAAGCAGCGTCACGACGTGGAGGCGAGGCTGATCGATCGGGCCGCCCACCGGCATCGAGAAGATGACCCGGTCGGCGACCCGCGAGTATTCGCCGAAGCTGACGAGGCTCGTCCCGTCCTTCAGGAACAGGCGGAACAGCGTGGCGTCGGCCGCGCGGGCCGCATCGGCCACGAGCAGGCACACTACGGCTGAGATAAGTGTCCCGCCTATCGTCGCCATCGCTCGATCATGCGTCGCCAATTGTAGCTCGCCAGCCCGAGACCCGCCGCGTTGTGGAAAAACTGTGGATGGTGCGTGCAAAAGCTGTTGAGAAACCGACAGCAAAAATATTTCTCGCGAGAGTTCGTGAACATCCACAGCGCCCGCGCGTCCGAAGACTCAGCCTTCGCGCTCCCTTTCGCTTGATCACGAGTAACGACCGCGTAAAATCGTCGCCGTTTCCTCCCCCACTCACCGGACAAACAAGGTGACCGTTCATCGCTTCGAAGAGACTATCGGCGGGCGCGTCTACCAGATCGAGGTCACACCCGTCAGCAACCGGTGGCGTGCCCAGCTGCATCGCACGGCGGGCATGCCGACGGCAATGATGCCCTTCTACGGGACCAGCCCCGACGAAGCGGCCCGCCAACTGGCGGCCTGGCTCGCGCTGGCTCACCGCCGCGTGGCCACTGCCGCGTCCCCGTCGACGGTTTGAGGACACCCGTCGACGGTTTGAGGACACCCATTCAAGACGACGGTTCCCACGATATAGCCGGCCTGTGACAGGGCAGGTCCCTGCCCCAACGCTCACGTGATGTGTTGACGCCTTCCCTTCTATCTTCCGCAGACCAGTTTCATCGAAGGGAATCGATCCGACAGTCGTAGCTCGAACGAACGGATCCCGAGGGGGTGCAGCCGAGCACAGTCTAACGTGGCGGCTGAGGTAGGTTCAAGCACGCTGACCAGCCATGCGTGATCTGCGGCACCTCAATGGCCTCGCGCGGCGTCAGAATTGAAAGGAGGCCATATGACCAGGTTGGTCTATCAGACGAGCGCATTCGTGCTGGCCGCCTCGACGCTGATCCTCGGAGCACAGGCCGGAACGAGCCGCCAGGCCGACGACATCCGGGACGCCGTGCTGAGGCTGCCGTACTACGGCGTGTTCGACGCCATCAGCTTCAGCTACGACAAAGGCACGGTGACGCTGGAAGGGTATGCCTACCGTCCTTCGCTCAAGAGCGACGCCGAGCGCGCGGTCAGGCGTGTTGCCGGCGTCGACGAGGTGGTCAACAAGATCGTGGAGTTGCCGGTGTCGTCACATGACGATGATCTGCGGTGGCGGACGTTTTACGCCATCTACACGAACGACTTTCTCTCTCGATACGCCCCTGGCGGGGGATTGCTCTGGGGCCATCGACACAGCATCCGGCGCGATCTGCAGTTGGGGCTGCAACCTCTCGGGAACTACCCCATTCACATCATCGTGGAACGCGGTCGCATTCGACTGTTGGGCGTGGTTGACACTCAGGCTGACAAGACCGTCGCCGAGCTGGCCGCGCGTGGCGTGCCCGGGTCGTTTGGCGTGGAGAACCAGCTGACCATCGACACGCAGTAGTCGGTCCGCCTTGGGTGGCCGATCGCAAATGGCGGGGGCTGAAGCCCCGCGCGACGCGTCCACAGCCGGTGCGGAGAGCGGGGCTTCAGCCCATCGCGTCAATGACGATTCGAAGCCCGATCCCGAATCCCGAATCCCGAATCTATCCGCTCGCTCGCAGGAGCCGAGCAGTGTGCATTCCGGCGCCAGACAAAAAATCTTCGGCAGTGGTCAGACCACCGCGGTAGAATGCTCCCGGCACTCCGATGCCGGGGGATGCGCAGATGCCGATGAAAAAGCCGGATCGCCCTGGCCGTCCGCGCAGCCGGGTCAACGAGACGGTCGTCCGGGCGATCCAGCATCTGATCCAGCGAGGTGACGTGAAAATCGGCGGTCGCCTTGCGCCCGAGCGGCAACTGGCCAGCCAGCTGGGCGTCAGCCGCGCGTCGGTCCGAGAAGCACTGCGTGCGCTCGAACTGTCGGGAATCGTCCGCTCGCGACACGGCGAGGGCAACTTTGTCGTGGCGGTACCCGGCGACGGCGCGACCAGGCCGCTGTCCCAATTCGTCGAGCGGCACCGGACCAGCCTGCTCGAGCTGTTCGATGCGCGGAAGGAATTCGAGCCTCAGTTGGCCGCACTCGCTGCCGAACGGGCGTCCCCCGAAGACGTGGACCGGCTTCGGGCCGCCGTAGAAGGGCAGGAGCAGGACCTGGGAGCGGGAGATCTCGAGGCGGCATTTCGAGCGGACCGGCTCTTTCACGCGGCGATCGCCGAAGCGACTCGCAACCAGACCCTCATCAGGCTGCACGGTTTCCTCTCTGACCTGGTGGCGAACGGGAGCCGCGAAGCCATCGAGAACGACGCCCGCCGTGCGCAGTCCGACGTCGATCATCGGCGTGTCTACCAGGCGATCGCCCGACGCGACCGGGCGGCCGCGAGCGCGGCGATGCGGCAGCACCTCGAGAACGTCGAGGAGATCGTCATGCGGGCGCTCCAGGGATACGAGCGGACGGCCGCGATGATCCCGGGATCGGTGCCCGATTCCGGGCGTCCAATCCGCCGCCAGCCTTCTCGCGGAAGGGGCGCCGCCCGTACGCCCGGGCGAGGCTAGTGCGCGAGATTTTCCCTTGACCGGATCGGTCGCGTTCGCCTAGGATCGCCGCCTTAGTGGTCTGACCACGAGTTGCCAGTCGACGAGGCCTGAGGCTGCCAGGCAGGAGAAGTAGTGATGATCAAAAGGGTCGAGGTCAACTACCGCGGCATCTTCCAGAAGAATCTCGGCAAATACATCGGCAGCGACATCGTCATGATCGCCAGCCGCATGGGCAAGGTTGCCTTCTCGAACGGCCGCTATAGCGATTCGCCGGAACGCAACGGGATACCGTGCAAGTACTTTGCGTTCGTCTCGCCCGATCTGTCCGAAGAAGAGCTGGAGGCCGAGTGCGGGGCCAAGCTGGACATCGACGAGGCGGACGTCTCGGTGGTCCTCGACGAGACCATGGTCAAGGGCGTGGAGCCCTGGGGATGGCACGGGGTCCGGCCGATCAACGAGAAGGTCCGCGAGAAGGGCTGTTTGCTCGTGGTGGCCCGGCACCCGCACGACGAGCTGCTGGAGTTCATCGGCAAGAAGCCGTACCACTATCGTCTTGCCACCCTCGACGGCGACGCCAGCCTGGCGGGTCTCTGGGTCAACAAGGATGACCTGACGCGCGAGCGGGTTCTGGGGGCCATTGCGGCCGTCGATCCGGGCATCATCTCGATCGAGGCGGTCGAAGCGCACCTCTTGGAAAAGACCAAAGACGAGCACAGGGCGCAGGCCGCGCGCGACGCGTACAACGCAACCCTCCACCGCATCAAGCTGGTCGCTCCCGGCGAGGGCATCGACTGGCCGCACGAGGTGCCAGTGCTGCCCAAATGGCACGAGTTCGAGGAAGGTGGCGTCGTGGTGCCGGCCGTCAAGCGCGGCTTCGAACTTGGCCCCCGCGGGCAGACCCGTAACGACGCGTTCAAGAGAGGCACCACGAAGACACACCGTCCAGTCGTGCGATTCGACTTGTGTATCAAGTGCACGCTCTGCTGGCTCGACTGCCCTGACGAGTGCTTCGACCCCACCGATGACGGTTTGTACGACGTGAACTACGAAGTCTGTGTCGGCTGCCACAAGTGCGCGGCCGTCTGCCCCGTTCCGGAGTGCATCGTCATGGTCGACGAGCTGAAGTTCCACGACGACAGCAGTCCCTGGGAAGCCCACAAACGGAATCCAGCCGAGTACATCAAGTGGGCCGAGGAAAAGAAAGGCACGGTGCGACTCAATTATCCCCATGTGACGGGCACCGGCTATGAAGTCACGGAAGGAAAGACAGTGCCGCCCAAGACGACGGCGGCTTCAGGGACGAAAGCTGGCTCTCAGGCATAACGTCTCAGGAGGTCAAGAACCGTGGCCACCGTACTTCAAGAACCGAAGATTTGGGCGAAAGAGCTGCTGCTCAACGGATGTCAGGCGGTGGCCCAGGGCGTCAAGCTGGCCGACGTCGACGTCATTGCCGCATACCCCATCCGCCCGTACACCGAGGTGATGGACGCGCTCTCGAAGATCATCGCGGATGGCGAGCTCGACTCCGAGTACATCGTTGCCGATTCCGAGCACTCCCAGTTCGAGATCGTCAAGCACGCCAGCTCGGTCGGGGCACGCGCCTTCGCCGGCAGCAGCGGCACCGGCTGGATGTACGGGTTCGAGGCGCTCGTCGTCACGGCCACCGATCGGCTGTCGCCGCTCTTCCTCGTGGGCAACCGTGCGCTCGACGACCCGGGGGCGTTCGGCGTGGAGCACAACGACGCGCTGTCCATCCGCGACATGGGATGGCTGCTCTGCTGGGCATCCACGGCACAGGAGGCGCTCGAGCACGTGCTCATCGGCTATCGCATTGCCGAAGACAATCGCGTGCGGATGCCGATGGCGCTCGCAATGGACGGGGCGTTCCTGACGCATTCCCAGCACATGGTGAAGCTGCCGACGCAGGAGGCAGTCCGGCGTTTTCTGCCGCCGTACGACCTTGGCAAGCGTGTCATGCATCCTGACAATCCGGTTTCGATCGCTCCGCAGGTCAACGAAGACTGGGTCATGGAGCTTCGCCGGCAGAACTGGGAAGCGGCCCGGCGGGCGAAAGACGTTGTGGCGCAGGCCTACAAGGAGTACAACGAGATCTTCGGGTCCCGCTACACGACGCCGTACTTCGACGAATTCATGACCGAGGATGCGGAGGTCGTCCTCATCGGCCTCGGCGCCGTGGCGATGCCGGCCCGCACGGCCGTGCGCCGGCTTCGGGAAAAGGGAAAGAAGGTCGGCTACGTCAACCTGCGCTGGTTCCGGCCGTTTCCGAGCGAGGAGCTGCGCGCCGCTCTGGGACGGATCAAGGCCGTGGGCGTCATCGACCGCGATTTCGCCCATGGATCGCCCGACAGCGGCGGTATCGTGGTGCACGACATCCGGTCGTGCCTCTATCCGCTGACGAACCGGCCGGCGATCGCGAATTTCATCGGGGGACTCGGCGGCAGGGATATTTCCATTGATGATTGCATTCGGATGTTCGAGGTGACCTCCCAGGCCCCGAATCGCGCCCCCGGCGACGAGCTGGTGACGTGGATAGGGCTCCGGGAATAGGATTACTGGACACGGGAGGCTCCGCCATGGCGACACAGTTGCCAGTTGTCGATTACGAAAAGATCAAGAACGTTCATACGACACCGCTGGAGGAGTTCTATACATCAGGCCACCGCACCTGTCAGGGGTGTGAATCGGCCATGGTGATGCGCGACTTCGCCAAGGCCACCGGTCCCCGCACGGTGGTGACCGGCGCCACCGGCTGCATGTACGTCGCGAACACCAGCTATCTCACGACACCGTGGGTTGTGCCCTGGATGCACACGCAGCTCGGCGCAGGCGGATCGTCAGCCGTCGGCATGGCGGCCGGCTTGCGCGCGCTGATGCGCAAGGGGCGGATCCCCAACGAAAAGATCAACGTGATCAATTTCTCAGGGGATCTGGGTGCGGCCGATATGGGCATCGGCGGCATTTCCGGCGCGCTGCAGACCGACTACGATCTCCTGATCATCATGTACGACAACGAGTCGGCCGCCAACACCGACATTCAGGCGACAGGCTCGACGACCTACGGCGCGCAGACGACGTTCACGCCGCCCGGCAGCAAGCACCGGATCATGCATCGTCGCTGGAAGAAGAACATCGCGCCGATGCTCGCGGTCGGCCACCCGACCTGTCGCTACGTGGCCACGGCGAGCGCGACGTTCCCGGCGCTCGATTTCATGAACAAGGTTCGGAAGGCGCTCGCCATCGGCGGGCCAACCTTCATCCACACGTTCGACCCCTGTCCGAAGGGCTGGGACTTCCACCCGAAGTATTCGCGCGAGCTCGGCGAGGTCGGCGTGAAATCGGGGATCTTCCCGCTCTACGAGATCATTGACGGTCAGGTCGTGTATACCTACGACGCGCGAAAGAAGGGACGGATCCCCGTTCGCGAGTACCTCGAGAAGCAGGGACGCTTCGCGCACCTGATCGACGAGGACGTCGACCACATCCAGCGCATGGTCGACGCCATGTGGAACGAGTGGGAGGTGCCCGGCGTGGCCCCCTTCAAGGCCGGCCTCGCAGTCGCGACGACGTAGAACGCTTCACTTGAGCCGAGGATCACGGCACACCGAAGGCACCGAGGTAAATCTCCAGGGATTCTCGGTGCCTCGGTGTGACGTACGCAGTACCAACGCAAGCGAATTCCGGGTTGATGGTCGAGGACGATACGGTCGCCGCGCTGCTCGCTCGAGGAGCCAGCGAGGCCCCGGCGATCGGAGCGCCAGGACGGCCGGCGCTCACCTACGAGCAGCTCCGGAAGCTCGTTGACACGACCATCCGGCAACTCAACTCGCTGGGCATCGGTCGCAACAGCCGGGTCGCTCTTGTTTTGCCGAATGGACCGCAGACCGCGGCCGCATTCTCTGTGTTTGCCGCTGGCACGACGACGGCGCCGCTCAATCCCGCCTACCGCTCCGAAGAGTTCGAGTTCTATCTGACCGACCTCAAGCCGCAGGCACTGGTCGTCCAGGAAGGGTCGGTCTCGTCCGCCCGCGATGTTGCCCGGAAGCTCGGGCTGCCGGTCATCGATCTGCACGTTGAACCTGACGGTCCGGCGGGAGCCTTCACGCTCAAGCCGGCCTCGCCACTTCCCGCTCGACACGTGCACGCCCCGGCGTCGAAAACGGGCACGGCTGAAGCCGGGGATCTGGCACTCGTGCTGCACACGTCCGGCACCACGTCTCGGCCGAAGATCGTTCCGCTCACTCAGCGCAACGTCGTCTCGAGCGCCCGTCATATCGCGGCGACGCTCGAATTGGTGCCCGCTGACGTGTGCCTCAACATCATGCCGCTGTTTCACATCCATGGCCTCGTGGGCGGGGTGTTGTCCTCGCTGGCGGCTGGTGCTCAGGTTTCGTGTGCGCCTGATTCCAGTCCGGTGAAGTTTTTCGGCTGGTTGGGCGATGTGAAGCCAACCTGGTACACGGCGGCCCCGAGTCTGCATCGGGCGATCCTGGCGCGCGCGGCTCGGCACGCGGACCTCACCGCGCACCACCGTTTGCGGTTCATCCGGTCAGGGTCTGCCGCGCTCCGGCCGGAACTGATGGAGAGTTTGGAGCGGACCTTCGGTGTACCTGTGCTGCAGACCTATGGCATGACCGAGGCAGCGCACCAGGTCGCGTGCAACCCACTGCCGCCTCGCGTCCGCAAGTCGGGCTCGGTTGGCCCCGCCGCGGGCCCCGAGATCGCGATCATGGACGAGGAAGGACGCCTGCTCCCGTCCGGGTTTGCTGGGGAAGTCGTGATCCGCGGGCCCAATGTCACTGCCGGGTATGAGGGTAATCCGGAGGCGAACAAAGAGGCCTTTACCGATGGCTGGTTCCGGACTGGAGATCAGGGTCGGCTCGACTCCGACGGCTACTTGTGGCTCACGGGACGATTCAAGGAGCTGATCAACCGTGGCGGCGAAAAAGTCTCGCCTCTCGAGATCGAGGCGGTGCTGATGAACCATCCCGACGTGCAGCAGGTCGTGAGCTTTGCGCTGCCGGACGAGGTCCACGGCGAAGAAGTTGCCGCGGCGGTCGTCCGGCGTGAGGGCACCAGCCTGACCGATCGCGACCTCCGGCGTTATGCGGCCGTGCACCTGGCGGACTTCAAGGTCCCGCGCAAGATCCTGTTCGTCGACGAGATTCCAAAGGGGGCAACTGGAAAGCTGCAGCGAATCGGCCTGGCGGCCAGGCTGGGGCTCGTCACGTCGTCTGAACGATGAACGTCTGGCTCGTTGGCGGCGGCTGCGCCCGCCTGCCACCTGTGGCGCGAACCCGGTCGATGAAGAGGCACGACCTCGATGAGTTGAGGAGGTGCGGACCGCGCCACGGACAATCCCGTCAATCACGGGGACGCCTGGGCTGTTTGGCCGAACCAGCCGTAACGCGGAAACCTGGAGCCTGGCGTGTTACGATTACGTGTTCGCCGCTGAACGAAGTGGGCCTGTAGCGCAGTTGGGAGCGCGCCTGAATGGCATTCAGGAGGTCACGGGTTCGACTCCCGTCAGGTCCACCAGCCTCCCTCGCTATGCTCGGTCGTCGGTGGACCTGACGGGTGCCAGGCAGGTCGGCATCGCCCTGCGGGCTCGCCTTACCGGCACGACTCCCGTCAGGTCCACCAAACCACGCAATTTCATTAGTAAAATCGGGCACTTTCGCGCTCCAGTTCCCGCCGTCTCCATGATTTCTCCACGAAAGGCCTTGTCAGCAGTCCCCGACCGGCGTCACGTCCCTCGGACGCCGCGCGAATTCCGCAGCATTTCATCGATCTACATGTGCGACCGCAGGGTGGAAAGCGAGTGGAGGAAGGGCGCGTTCCCGTGACCTCCCCGCCGCCTTGCCCGGTGTCGCCGTAGTGTCCACGGACTCCGTCGATGGCCGTCGCTACCGCCTTCGCAAAAAATCACGCGGCGGTCCTTTGGAGTCGATACTCGTGGTGTAGGCCACCGACGCCGAGAATCGAATCGGCGAGAACTTCGCGTGGCCTTCCTGAAGGTGCTCCAAGCCCATCGAGCTAGCCGATACCGGAGCGGTTGGCCACGGCGATGACACCGAATTTCTTCGACGGCACCATGCGGATCGACGAACCGTAGCCGGCCCTCGATCCGCCGTGACTCACGACGTCGACGCCTCGGTATTTCCCGACTACGAGTCCATAGCCATATGACCCCTCGTCACCTGGAATCTTGGCGCGCGGCGTGCTCAGCGCGCGGATCACCGCC
>DATDHP010000217.1:0-19269 GCA_036521515.1 Vicinamibacterales bacterium | reverse complement strand
TGTTGTCGCCGCTCCCCCTGGCGGCATCCAGATCGATGACCTGCACGCGCGGAAACGTCGAGAACCGCCGGATCCACGGCTCCGGGTCGGCGGTTTCGATGGCCAGCTTCTCGCCCTGCACCAGCTGGACGACACGGCCGTTCTGGAGGTCGATCGCCGGTATCAGCATAGAGTCATTAGTGATTCATGATTCTTGATTCGTTGTTGAATGTCGATTGTTGAATGTTGATTCATTCAAAATTCCACAATCAACAATCAACAACGAATCGCCCATCAAGATTCAACAATCAAGAATCGCCACCCTCAGGTTCTGACGGGAATCCCCTTCGTGCGCAGGTACTTCTTCAGCTCGCTGACGCTGGTGTCGGCGAAATGGAAAATCGAGGCGGCCAGCGCCGCGTCCGCGCCGCCACGCGTGAACACGTCGGCGAAGTGGTCCAGCGCACCGGCGCCGCCCGAGGCGATGACCGGGATGTCGACCGCGTCGGCCACCGCGGCTGTCATCTCACAGTCGAAGCCCGAACGCGTGCCGTCGCGATCCATGGACGTGAGCAGGATCTCGCCGGCGCCGCGTGCTTCCGCCTCGCGCGCCCATTCGACGGCGTCACGGGCGGCATCCGACGTGCCGCTGCGCACGTAGACGGCGAAGCCGTCGTCCCGGCGCTTGGCATCGATGGCGACGATCACCGCCTGGCTGCCGTAGCGCCGCGCCAGCGTGGTAATCAGTCCGGGGTCCCGAAGGGCGGCGGTGTTGAGGCTCACTTTGTCGGCGCCCGCATCGACGGCGGCCGCGGCGTCATCCTCCGACCTGATGCCGCCGCCGACTGTCAGCGGCAGGAAGATCTCGCGCGCGACGGCGTTGATCGTGCGCGCCAGCGCTTGGCGCGTCTCGAGCGTCGCGGTGATGTCGAGCACGACGACCTCGTCGATCCCCTCCACGTTGTAGCGCCGCGCGAGCGCGCCGGGATCGCCGGCGTGCCTGAGCTGCTGGAACTGCACGCCCTTGACGACCTGCCCGTCGCGCACGTCCATGCAGGCGATGATCCGTTTGGTCAGCATTGGGATTCGTGATTCGTGATTCGTGATTCGGATTCGTGATTCGTGATTGACTTGCGATTGCTGGTCCTCATCACGAATCACGATTTACGAATCACGAATGACTACCGCGTGACCTCCATGAAGTTCCTCAGGATCTGCAGGCCGGCATCGCTCGACTTCTCGGGATGGAACTGGACGCCGAAAACGTTGTCGCGCTCGACCGCGGCGGCAAAGCCGTGCGCGTGCGTGGCGGCGCCGACGCAGTCGGCGGTCACCGGCGCGGCGTAGGAATGCGTGAAGTACACGTGCGGCCGGGACTCGAGCCCTTTGAGGAGCCGCGACCCGGGCCTGACGTCGAGCGCGTTCCAGCCGACGTGCGGAATCTTCAGCCGCCTGGCTGGATCGCCCTGGAGGCGCTGCACGCGTCCTGGCAACACGCCCAGGCCGGGCACCCCGGGCGCCTCGTCGCTCCCCTCGAAGAGCCACTGCATGCCGACGCAGATGCCGAGCAGCGGCATGCCGCGTTCGACGGCGGCGTGGATCGAATCGCGCCAGGATCCTGCGAGCGCCCCTGTGGCCGCGAAGTTGCCGACGCCCGGGACGATGAGCCCCGCAGCGCCGGCGAACTCTTCCGGCGACCTGGGCGTCAGGAAGTCGACACCAAGTGCGCTCAGCGCCTTCCGGACGGAAGTGAGGTTGCCCGCGCCGTAGTCGATCAACGCGATCACAACAGGCCCTTGGTACTCGGCAGCATCTTCGCGAGCCGCCTGTCGCGCGCGCACGCGACGCGCAACGCGCGGGCGAACGCCTTGAACACTGCCTCGACGTGGTGATGGCTCGATCGGCCGTAGAGCACCTTCGCGTGTACGCTGGCGCGGGCGCCGGTGGCGAACCCGTCGAAGAAGTCGTGAACCAGCTCGCTCTGCAGGTCGCCAACCAGGCGGACCTTGACCTTCAGGTCCACCACCGCGTGCGGCCGTCCGCTGAGATCGACGGCCGCCAGCCCCAGCGTTTCGTCCATCGGCATCAGGAAGTAGCCGGCGCGGTTGATGCCCGTGCGATCGCCGAGCGCCTTCAGCACCGCCTCGCCGAGGACGATGCCGACGTCCTCGACCGTGTGGTGCTGATCGACATCGAGGTCTCCCTTCGCGTGCAGCGTGAGGTCGAAGCCGCCATGGCGCGTGAACAGCTCGAGCATGTGGTCGAAAAACCGGATGCCGGTCGACACGTCGTATCGCCCGCGGCCGTCGATCGTCAGCTTCCCCGTGATCTGCGTCTCGGTGGTCTGCCGGTTGAATGCCGCGGCTCGCGTGCGCCTGCTCATCGCCCCTGCCTCGCTGCCAGCACCGATTCGAACGCATCGATGGCGGCGTCGGTGTGTTCCAGGATTCCGGCCGTGACACGGATGCATCCGGGTGTCGTGGCATCCTTCGAACGGTCGCGCACGTGGACCTTCCGCTCCGCCATCGCCTGGATGAACGGGGCGGTGTCGCCCACGCGGACCATCACGAAGTTTGCCGCGCTGTCCCAGTACTCGAGACCGAGCCGGCGGCACGCCGCGTACAGGCGCTCGCGCGACTCCTTCACCTGCGCGGCGTAGCGCGGAAGAAACTCCGCATCAGCCAGCGCCGCGTGCACGGCCGCCAGCGCAACCCCGTTGATGTTGAACGGCAGCGTCACCGCGCGAACCGGATCGAGCGACTGGGGCTGTCCGATCACGATGCCCACCCGCAGGCCTGCCAGCCCGTAGGCTTTCGAGAACGTACGTCCGACGAGCACGTTGGGATGCTTCGGCAGCTCAGGAAGAAACGTCGCGCCGCCGAACTCGATGTAGGCCTCGTCGATGAGCACCACGGCGTGCGGCGCCGCCTCGCTGATGCGCTTCAAATCGTCGATGGCGATCAGCTGGCCGGTGGGGTTGTTCGGCGTGTTCAGGAAGATCATCCGCGTGCGCGGCGTGATCGCCGCGAGCACCGCGCTGGTCTGAAAGGCGTAATCGGGCTCGGGCGCCACCCGCACCGCGCTCGCGCCGACGGCAGCCGTGGAGTTCGGGTAAGGATCGAACGCGGGCAGCGGCACGATCGTTTCCGCGTCATGGATGCGTGCCCGGGCGATGTGGCCGACGGCCGCCATCAGGATGCCTTCGTCGAGCCCGTTGGTCAGGAGCAGCCACTCGGGATCGACGTCGAAGTGACGCGCGCATGCGAGCACAACATCGGTGTATTCCGGATACGTCGACACATCGTCGGCCCTGACACGGCGAATGGCATCGAGCACCTGCCGCGAGCAGCCGCCGGTGTTTTCGTTCAGGTGCAGCCGGAGACCGGCGCCCGGATTGGGATAGCCCTGGATGCGCATGGCTACTTTTTCCGTGTACGCAGCGCGCGGGCTTCAGCCCCCGCGAGACGAATGGCAATCGACTCGGCGTGGGCGCGCAGCCCCTCCGCTGTCGCCAGGTCGATGACGCTCTGCCCGATGCCCCGCAATCCGCGATCGGTGAGCCGCTGCACGGTGATCTGCCGCACGAAATCCGCGCCCGACAGCCCACCCCGCACGCGGGCGGCGCCGGCAGTCGGCAGCACGTGATTCGACCCGATGGCGTAATCACCGGCCACCTGAGCGGACCAGGGCCCGACGAAGAGCGATCCCGCGCTGCGCACCATCGACGCCAGCCTGTCGTCGTCCACGACGAGATGTTCCGGCGCCGCCGCGTTCGCCAGATCCATGGCTTCGCGAATCGAGGACGTGACGACGATGCCGCCGTGGCCGTTCAACGCCTGGCGCGCCGGACCATCCCCGGGCATCCGGTCCTCCACCGCTCTGGCGACGCGCGCCGCCAGCGTCCGGCTCGGCGTGATCAGCACGGCGCGCGCATCGGGGTCGTGTTCGGCCTGCGCGATCAGGTCCGCCGCAATCCATGACGCGGGCCCGCGGCCCGACACGATCACGATTTCCGTGGGGCCGGCATGGAAGTCGATGCCGCAGTCCGCGGCGACCAGCGCCTTCGCCGCCGCGACGTAGCGGTTTCCCGGGCCGACAATCTTGTCCACGCGCGGAACCGTGTCGGTGCCGTACGCCAGCGCCGCAATGGCGTGCGCACCACCAAGCCGGAACAATCGGGACACGCCGGCCTCGAGCGCCGCCGCCATCACGACCGGCGCGGGACGCGGGCACACGGCAATGACCTCGCGCACACCAGCCGCGGCCGCCGGGATTGCCGTCATCAGCAGCGAAGAGGGGAGCGGGTATCGTCCGCCAGGCACGTAGCAGCCAACGCGATCGAGCGCGACCACGCGCTGCTCGACGGTGATGCCGCTGGCGATCGTCGCGCGCCAGCCACGCGGCACCTGCCGTTTCGCGACGGCTCGGATATTCCGGGCGGCCGTCCGGATCGCTGACCGGACGGCGCGCGGAACCTCGGAGGCCGCCGCGCGCATCTCGTCGCGCTCGATCTCCAGGGAGCCGTCGAGCCGGTCGAGCGTTCGCGCGTAACGCAGGAGCGCGGCGTCGCCGCCGCGGCGGACGTCGCCGACGATTTTCGCGACGCGCCGATCCGTGGCCGCGTCGCGCACCCGCTCGGGCGCCAGCAGCGCCCGCACCGCACGCCGATTGGTCGATTCGACGATTCTCAATCGAGACCCCACGCCTCGAAATGAACGTCCTACATCACGATCTTGTTGAGCGGATATTCCACGATTCCCTGGCCGCCCGCCGCCTTCACTTTCGGGATCAGATCGCGCACCGTGCGCTCTTCGATGATCGTGTTCACCGCCACCCATTCTTCGTCGCTCAGCGACGAAATAGTCGGACGCTGGAGCGCCGGCAGCAGCGCGAGGACGTTCTGCAGGTCCGTGCGGCGGACGTTGAGCATCAGGCCGACGCGTCCCTGCGCTTCAATCGCGGCACGCAGCAGCAGGGCAATGTTGTCGATCTTCAGCCGCTTCCAGTCGTCGGCCAGCGCCGCGTCGTTGGCGATCAGCTGGGTGTTCGACTCCATCACGGTGTCGAGAATACGCAGGCGGTTGGCGCGCAACGTCGATCCGGTCTCCGTCGCCTCGACGATCGCGTCGGCAAGGACGGGAGGCTTGACCTCGGTGGCTCCCCACGAGAACTCGACGTTGACCGCCACTTCGAGCCTGTCGAAGTAGGCCCTGGTGACGCGGACCAGCTCGGTGGCAATCGTAGCGCCCGACAGATCGGTCGGCGCCTTGAAGCGCGAGTCCTCCGGGGCGGCCAGCACCCACCGGACCTTGCCGAAGCTCTGCTTCGCGTACACGAGGTCGGCGATGCTCGTCAGCGAGTGCCGCGCGTCGCCGCCCAGCTTGTGCTCGGCGATCCAATCCTGCCCCGTGAGCCCCGCGTCGAGCACGCCGTCGCAGACGTATCGCGCCATCTCCTGGGCGCGAATCAGCATGCACTCGACCTCCGGGTCGTCGATCGACGGGAAGTAGGACCGCGTGCTGACGTAGATGTTGAACCCCGCCCGCTGGAACAGCTGGATCGTCGCGTCCTGCAGCGACCCCTTCGGAATGCCGAGCTTGAGCTTCATGGAACGGTGACGTCCTCCACGCGCTGAAAGAAGCAGGAGCGCTCACCCGTGTGACAGACCAGCCCGTCGCCGAGGCACGTGGCCTTGACGAGCACGGTGTCCTCGTCGCAGTCAATCAGGATCTCGCGCACGGCGAGCCGGTTGCCGGACGACTCGCCCTTGGTCCAGAGCTTGTGCCGTGTGCGGCTGAAGAAGGTGACGTAGCCGGTGCGTCGCGTCACCTCCCAGGCCTCCTGATTCATGAAGCCGACCATCAACACGTCGCCAGTCCTGTCGTCCTGCACGACGGCAGGGACGAGGCCATCCAGCTTCGAAAAATCCATGATGTGACCCGTACAACAAAAAACCCCGCCATCACTCCGGCGGGGTTGCCTGCGTTTCGGGGATTCGGCGTCCTGATCTAGTCTCCCCTCGCACGCAATCCTGCCGGGCGGCCGGCGTGGCCGTGGTGGTGATGATGCGCGCGCTGAAACAGGACGACCATGAGGGTTACAAGGCTACTCGATCCCTCCGGCGCGGTGCAAGTAAGCGTGCCGAAGCGCTATTCCGCCTCGCGCGCAATCATCACCTCGGTCGACTTGATAATCGCCAGCGCCGGGTGGCCGCGCTTGAGCCTGAGCTCGTCGACCGCGTCCCGCGTGATCACGGCGGTGAGGCGCTGATCGCCAATCCGCAGCCGGACCTGCGCGAGCAGTCCGTCGACGCGGACCTCCTCGACAATGCCGCGCAACTGGTTTCTCCCGCTCAGCGCGACGAGCGGCAGCTTGCGGACCGGGTCCGCGGCCCTGCTGCCGCGCGCCTTTCGTGCCTGGCTCGGCGGAAGCCCCTGCGCCGCGATCAGGCGGTCGATCTCGGTCTCGGCGATACGGTGATGCCCGCCGCCGGTGCGGACGGTGCGCACCTGCCCCTTGTAGATCCACTGCTTGAACGCGGAGTAGCTGACGCCGAGCCGGTCCGCAGCCGCACGGACTGTGATCAATGCCATGCTGACGCCAGCCGGGGCGCGGAGTGAGTGAATCGCGCTGATACGTGACACATATCGCCGCGAATCATACTAAATTATATGGATGCTTGCGCGAACCCTGGCTGCGGTGGCGGCGATGGCGGCGGCGGCGGTGTTGATCCCGGCCGTTCAGCGCCCGCTGACGGGGCCGCAGAGCGTTCGCATTGCGGCTGCCGCGGATCTGCGGTTTGCACTGGAAGAAGCGCGGGCGCGGCTGTCGGCACGTACACCTCCGCTCACGGTGCACGCCACGTACGGGTCGTCCGGCAATCTCCACGCCCAGTTGCGGCAACGCGCGCCCTTCGACCTCTTCCTGTCGGCGGACGTCGCCTACCCGGAGGACCTGGTGAGGGGCGGCGTGGCAAACGAAGGCGATTTGTTCACGTATGCGCTGGGCCGCCTGGTTGTCTGGGTGCCGGGCGACTCCGGGCTGCCGATCGAGCGCGACGGGCTGCGCGCGTTGGGCGCGGCACAACGCATCGCGATCGCCAATCCGGCCCACGCACCCTATGGGCGCGCCGCCGAGTCCGCGCTGCGCGGAGCGGACCTGTGGGACGATCTTCGGGCGCGTCTGGTTCTCGGCGAGAACGTCGCGCAGGCGGCGCAGTTCGTCGACAGCGGCGCGGCCGACGCAGGCATCATCGCGAAATCGCTCGCCGTTGCCGGCGCCATGCGTGACAAAGGCAGGGCGTGGGAAGTCCCGCACGACCAGTACCCGGCATTGTTGCAGGGCGGCCTGATCCTCCGGTGGGCGCAGTCGCGCCCGGCCGCCATCCGATTTCGCGACTATCTTCTCGGCGGCGACGGTCGCGAGCTGCTCACGCGCAACGGCTTCGGCCTGCCGCCACGGTAATCGGCATGGATTGGCAGGCGATCGCGTTAACGGTGAAGCTCGCCGCCGTGACCACCGCGGCTCTGACGGTCATCGGTCTTCCGCTGGCGTACTGGCTGGCCACGACACGCCGCCGCTGGCGTCCGATCGTCGACGCGGCCGTCGCCGTTCCGCTGCTGCTGCCTCCGACGGTGCTCGGCTTCTATCTGCTGATGTCCACGGGGCCAGACAGCCTGGTTGGACGCCTCTACGAACGGCTCGGTGGAGACAGCATTCCGTTCTCCTTCGAAGGAGTCGTCCTTGCCTCGATCCTGTACAACTTGCCGTTCGCGGTCCGGCCGTTCGCGTCGGCGTTCGCGGCGATCGATCGCCGCCTGATCGAGGCTGCCCGCTGTCTCGGAGCGTCCCCGCTCAGGACTTTCACGGTGGTGGTGCTGCCGCTGGCATGGCCGGGGGTGCTCGCCGGCCTCGTCCTGTCGTTTGCCCACACGGTGGGCGAGTTCGGCGTCGTGCTCATGGTCGGTGGCAACATTCCGGGGGTGACCCGCACGATCGCCATTGCGATCTACGACGACGTGCAGGCGCTCGACTACGCGGCGGCCAACCAGGCGTCAGCCCTCCTGCTCCTGTTCGCGATGGTGGTGCTCACCGTCACCTACATGTTGCAGCGACGCGTCGTGCAGTTGTGAGCCGCCTCGACGTCGATTTCGAGTTCAAGTACGGACGCGGCGCCGGCATCGTCTGTCGATGGCGTCACGAGTTCGATGACGGGCGCGTGACCGTGCTGCTCGGCGCCTCCGGCTCGGGAAAGACGACGCTGCTCCGGTGCCTGGCGGGACTGGAGCGGCCGCAACGCGGTCACATCCGGTTTGCCGAGACGACCTGGTTCGATGCGGCCCGTCGCGTCGAACTGCCACCCGAACGGCGGGACGTAGGGGTCCTCGTCCAGGACTACGCACTCTTCCCGCACCTGACCGTCGAGCAGAACATCGGTTTCGCGGCCGGCGCCTTTGCCGCGCCCGGCACGCGCGCCCGCGTCGCCGAGCTTCTCGAGACGTTCAAGCTTCGCGGGCTCGAGCACCGCCGGCCAGGGCAGCTGTCGGGCGGGCAGCAGCAGCGCGTGGCAGTGGCGCGCGCCGTGTTCCGGCGGCCCCGGCTCCTGCTGCTCGACGAGCCGCTGTCGGCGCTGGACGGCCCCACGCGCGAGGAGGTCCGCGAGGAGCTCGCCGCACTGCTTCGGTCGCTCGCGATTCCGGCGTACGTGGTGACGCATGACCGCCTCGACGCGCTCACCTTCGCCGATCGTACCGTGCTGGTTGACTCGGGCCGCATCATCCAGGAGGGACTCACGCAGGAGGTGTTCAACCGGCCCGCGACGCCCGTGGCCGCCCGTCTGGTGGGCGTGGATGCCGTGATCATCGGCCGCATCGCGGCCATTGACGAGGGCATCGCCACGGTGACGGCTGGTGGCCGGGAGGTAAAGGTAAACGTCCACGGCGAGGTGGGAAGCGAGGTTGCGCTGTGCATTCGCGCCGAAGACGTCGTGGTCGCCCGCCACGAGTCGCACGAGCTCAGCTCGATGAACCGGTGGCATGCCATCGTGCGATCCGAGACGGCCGACGGACCGTTCGTGCGGGTCGTTCTCGATTGCGGGTTTCGTGTCGCCGCCCTCGTGACGAGGGATGCATGGCGCCGCCTGTCGCTGCGCCCGGGTGACGCCGCCTGGGCCATCGTCAAAGCGGCAAGCATCACGGCCCTGCCGCGAACGTGAGACAGAGCGTCACCCGGCGGCTTCACCTTCTTGGATTCGTAACGGGGTTCACTGCCGGCTGCCCGCTGCCTGCCGTCTTGACACGGTTGACAGGCTTGCTACGCTCATGCGCATGCCGTCACGAGTGTTGCTCTCCGCTCTCCTCCTCACCCTGTCGCTGGGGCTCGCCGCGTGCCGCCAGCCCGACGGCCCGCTGCCCGCGCCCGAAGGCGAGGACCAGAACAGGCTCGAAGACATCAGCCGGGACCTGCTGAGCGTGGCGCGCGGCGACGCGCAGGCGAGGCAGGACCTCGCCGACGACTTGCGCGTGTTCGTCGACAGCAACGTGGAAGCCGCGCCAGCCGTTGACGAACTGGCTCGCCGGACGGCGGAGGTGGTTGCCGGCAGGACGTTGAACGATCAGAACGCACAGCGGCTCGCACATCAACTGTGGACGCTTACCGCGGCACGCGAGATGAGCGACCGGCAGGTGGAGTCGCTGCAGAACGATCTGCACGCCTTGCTGGTGGAGGTCGGGGTGCCGGAAGACAACGCGCTCAACGTCGCGTCGCAGGCGGGGCAGGTGCAGCAGCTCGTGACGAACCGCGAGCGGCGCTGGTATGAGTTCTTTTAGTGGGCGGTGGGCAGTGGGCGGCGGACAGCAGGCGGGTCTGAAGACCCGCCTTAGGCAGGTCTGAAGACCCGCCTCTACGAACGCGTGGACGCTGTCCTGCCGACTGCCCGCAGCCGACTGCCCGCTATTTCGCGACGGCTGCGGTCTTCTCGATCGTCTCCCAGGGCAGCCCCGGGCGGCCGAAGTGACCGTAGTTGGTCGTGGCCCGATAGATCGGGCGGAGCAGGTCGAGCCGCTCGATGATCGCGCGCGGGCGGAAATCAAACGCGTTCATCACGAAGTCCGCCGCGATCCGCTCGTCGCCGGTGCCAAACGTATCGACCTTCACCGACACCGGCTTTGCCATGCCGATCGCGTAGCCGACCTGGATCTCGGCCTTCTTCGCGAGACCAGACGCCACCACCTGCTTCGCCGCGTAGCGGCAGAAATAGGCGCTGCTGCGGTCCACCTTCGACGGGTCCTTGCCGCTGAACGCGCCGCCGCCGTGGCGGCCCCACCCGCCGTAAGTGTCGACGATGATCTTGCGGCCCGTGACGCCGGCATCGGCCGATGGCCCGCCATGGGAGAAGTCGCCGGTCGGATTCACGTGGAGCGCGGCGCCGGGGTTCCACCACGACCCGAGCACGCGAGGACCAAGCACGGTGCGGACGTAGTTGGCAATCTGCTGCTGGTTGGCGTCGGGGGTGTGCTGCGTCGAGACGACTACCGCCGTGACTTCCTTCGGCTGATTGTTCTCGTAGAGGATCGAAACCTGAGACTTGCTGTCGGGGCGGAGGAATGTGACCTTGCCACTCTTGCGATCTTCGGTCAGCCCCTTTGTGAGCTTGTGAGCCAGCAGAATCGGAAGCGGCATCATCTCTTCCGACTCGTCGGTCGCATAGCCGAACATGATGCCCTGGTCACCAGCGCCCTGGTCCCCGCTCTTGCTCGTCATTGCCGTCACGCCCTGTGAGATCTCGGCGGACTGCTCAGTGATGATTGGGATCAGCTTCAGCGTCGTGTCGCAGAATGGCTCCGCGGGATCCGTGTAGCCGATGTCGCCGACCGCCTGGCGGACAATCCTCTCGTAGTCCAGGTTCGCGTGCGTCGTGATCTCGCCGGCGAGGACGACCGTATCGCTTTTGCACAAGGTTTCACAGGCGACGCGGCTCAGCGGATCCTGCTCGAAGCAGGCGTCGAGGATGGAGTCCGAGATGTAATCGCACACCTTGTCTGGATGCCCCTCGGACACCGATTCTGACGTGAAGATGAAACGCGACATGACGCTCCCTGGGAAAAAAAAGGCCCGCTGCCTGTGCTGCCGGCGGGCCGTTTTGATGCACGAAACGGGTCAGTATAGATCAGTATGATCCTGCTGGTCCATCACGGCGACGCAGTCAGCCCCGCCGTCGACCCTTCGCGTCCTCTCTCGGCGCGTGGCCTTGGGGACGCCACTCGGCTGGCCGAGCACGCGGCTGCCAGCGGCGTGAAGCCCGAGGTTGTCTGGCACAGCGGCAAATTGCGGGCGCGCCAGACGGCCGAGATGTTTTGGCTGAGGTGCAATCCTCTTTCCAGCTTCTCTGCCGCGCGGGGATTGCTTCCGGACGATC
Organism: Vicinamibacterales bacterium; assembly: GCA_036521515.1. Taxonomy (GTDB): domain Bacteria; phylum Acidobacteriota; class Vicinamibacteria; order Vicinamibacterales; family UBA2999; genus Gp6-AA40. The sequence continues at coordinate 7,874 of DATDHP010000217.1, read as the reverse complement.
CGCCGATCTGGATTCGAGACCAATTGTCCGGAGAAACGCGGACTATCGTGCTCGTCGGTCACATGCCGCACATGCCTCGACTGCTGCGCTTGCTCGTGACCGGAAACCCCGATGCGCCTGACGTGCAGTTTCCGCAGCACGGCTGCGTGGCACTCGAAGCGGATGGGGATCGGTGGAAGGAGATATGGAGGCTGGAGCCTTGATCGTTCGAACCGGTATGGACTGTTCGGGTCCCTCCGGATCGTTCGAGCGGGTTCGGATCGCGCGGACGTTCGAACGACGAACGGTCCGAACGACCCGAACGCTGCGAACGATCCGATCTACCATCGGAACGTGATGCCGCCCGTGGCCCGCCAGAAGTCGAAGTTGCCCACCGCAAGATCGAACTCGTTGTCCTCCTGGGGATCTTCGAACGAGCGGTAATAGCGAATGTCGCCGCGGAACCCGACGTGATCCGTCATGAACCCCATCGCCCCCGCGCCGAGATTGAACCCGAACTCGCTGTTGTCGACTTCGAAGAGCGCATCGCCGCTCTCGACACTCCGCTGCAGCACACCGACACCGCCCGAGAAGTACGGACGGAAGCCGCCGCCGGTCTGGCCGCCCACCGGGATGCCCACGAGCACGTTCCCCATGAACGACGTCACGTTGCTGTTCTCGATGAGGTCGAGGTCGTCGTCGTCGGCTTCGAAGAACTCAGGTGTATAGGCGAAATCGGCTTCCCAGCCGATGATGCCGGCGCCCATCCACCCGATGGAAGCGCCCCAGGTCAGGTGTTCACGGCCTTCGGCGTCGCCGCCAAAGCCACCGCCGATATTCGGCGTGAACAGCCAGTCAGCACGCGCCGTCCCTGGCAGGAGCACCAGCGACAGCGCCGCAATCATCGCGCACTTCTTCAGCATTGGGTTCCTCCTGGACCGTAGTCCATGACGCGTCGCGATCGGCGCGACTCGTCCGTCTCTCCGGGGAGCGAGAGGTGCAATCGACATTCCCATCTCGCACGCGCGAGCTGAGCTGAACGCATGATTTCAGTGCGGGATTCGCGTGCTCAACGAGATGAAGAGACGGCGAGCTGGGCCTTATGTTCGCGGAGCAGGGCCCACGCGCGCGACACGTGGCGCTCAGTCGTCCGCAGGTGGCCGATCGCGAGGCGAAGGACGAGCTTGTTCTCGACGCGTGTGTGCGACAGAAATACTTCGCCGCTGGCATTGACGGCGTCGAGCAGGCGCATGTTGAACTCGTCGATTTCCGGGCCGGCCACGCCGAGCGCACGCGGCCGCGCGCGGAAGCAGACGACGCTGAACGGCACCGGCGCAACGCGCTCGAAGTCCTCGTCGGCGTCGACCCACGAGGCAAACAGCTGCGCGAGGCGGACGTGCTCGCGCAGCACCGCGCGAATACCTTCCCCCCCGAAGTGCCGCAGGATCATCCAGAGCTTGAGCGCCCTGAAGCGCCGACCGAGCTGCACGCCGGTGTCCATCAGGTTCCGAACACCACGAGTGCCTTCGGTGGTCCGCAGGAACTCGGGTACGACGGAGAACGCATGCCGCATCACGTCCATCCGACGGCAGTAAAACGCGCTGAGGTCGAACGGCGTGAAGAGCCACTTGTGGGGATTGACGACCACCGAGTCGGCCATCTCCCATCCGTCGAAGTGCGAGCGGAAGTCGGGAAGGAGGGCGGTCACGCCCGCGTACGCCGCGTCGACGTGCAACCATACCCGTTCGGCGGCGCAGATGTCCGCGACGGCCCGCACGGGATCGACGCTGGTGGTCGATGTCGTGCCGATCGTCGCGACGACGGCAATCGGGTTGCGCCCGTTCGCGCGGTCTTCGGTGATCGCATCACGCAGGACCGCCGGCCTCATCCTGAACTCGTCGTCCGCAGCAATCTTCCGTAACGACGCCTGGCCAAGGCCGAGCGTGATCATTGCCTTGTCGACCGACGAATGCGCGTGCTCCGAGCAGTACACGCAGAACCGGCCCAGGCCCGATCGCCCCGCGAGGCCGTGCTCGCGCACGCCTGGCACGCAGGCTTCACGGGCGGCGGCGAGGGCGTGGAGCGTGGCGATCGAGGCGGTGTCGTAAATCACGCCTTCGAACGCAGCCGGCAGGCCCATCAGGCCGCGCAGCCAGTTCATCGTCACTTCCTCGAGCTCGGTCGCCGCCGGCGAGGTGCGCCACAGCATCGCCTGCTGGTTCAGCGCGGCCGAGAGAAATTCGGCGAGCACGCCCGGCGCGCTCGCGCTGATGGCGAAGTAGCCGAAGAAGCCGGGATGATTCCAGTGCGTGAGCGCGGGCACGAGCACGCGCTGGAAGTCAGCAAAGATCGCGTCGAACGGCTCGCCGCGCTCGGGGGCGCACGGAGGCAGCGCGGCGACGACGTCACCCGGTGCCACGCGCGGCAGCACCGGGTAACGCTCGGAGCCGTCAAGATAGTCGGCGATCCACTCGACGAGCGCGTGCCCGTGGCGTCGGAATTCGGCTGGATCCATCGCAACTCCCAATCCGGGCCGGCTGAAGCCGGCCCCTACGTGGTTGCACGGTACCCGTCGCGCTTGTAGGGGCCGGCTTCAGCCGGCCCTGGGAGTTGGGACCTGGGTTAGCGGTGCTGCGCGATGTAGTCGGTCGCGAACTGTTTCAGCGCGGCGTTGTTGAGCCCGATCGCCTCGGCCTCGGTGGCCGCCCGATCGAGTGCCCACTTGTCCTGCAGCACGCGCTTGATCATCCACATGCCGCCAACACGGTTGGCCGAGCCGCAGTGGATGAAGACCGGCTGGTTGTTCTTGTCCGCCACCGCCGCGAGGAAGCTGTCCACCACCTTCGGGTCGGGCTGCGCCGCGTTGAACGGCAGGTGGATGTACTTGAGTCCCGCGGCCTGCGCTGCCGCACGGCCGGCGTCGACGTTCGCGCCTTCCTCTGTCGGAAGCCGCAGATTGATCACGGAGACGAACCCTTCACCCTTCAGCGCCTTCATGGCCGCCGGGTCAACCTGACCGCCGCAGCCGACCGTCGCATCCACGCGTGAGTAGTTCCGGATGCCAGGCATTTCCTTCTTCTGCACCTGGGCCATGAGCGGGGCCGTGAGCAGCGCGGCCAACACGGCAGCGAATATCAGTCGAACAGTCATGAGCAGCTCCTTGAGGCGCCCATCTTACCCCGTACAGGAGAAAGGCGGACCTGCGGTCCGCCTTTCTCCTGGGCTTCGGGCTCCGGGCTCCGGGCTTTGAGCCTTGCGCCTTTATTTCTCCACTTCTACGGTTACCGGCTTCAGCACGCGCACGGTAACCGGCGTCCCGGACGGCAGCGTGGCTGGATTGCGGCCGCCCGCCAGGACGGCGGCGCTCCCTGCGCCGGCGCCGGCCGTGCCGCCGAGAATGGCCCCCTTGGCGCCACCGAGAATCCCGCCGAGAATGGCGCCGCCAATGGCGCCGCCGCCAATCTTGGCCGCGCTCTCGCCGCTGGGAGACTCCCCTTCACGGAAGATGGTCTCGGTTTCAATGGGCACACGGGTGCCATCAGCCAGGACAATCGAGGTGAAGCGGATGCCGAGCCGCGCCCGATCCTTCAGGCGGCCGCCGCGCTCGACCAGCGTCACCTCGCCAACGACCTTCGCGCCGGACGGGATCGCCACGCGATCTCCCACGCGCACATCGCGCGTGACGTGCGCCACGACTTCGTCCTCGACGCGCGCCCGCTCGCTCGTGAGCGCCGTTTCCACCTGGAGGCCGATCACCGAGTCGGACGAGACGATCAGCTCCTCGAAGCTGGGCGCGGGTGGTTCAACTGGACGGACCGGCTCGGGCTCCGGCGCGCGCACCGGTTCAATGGCGGGCGGTATCGCGACTTGCATTTCTTCCCGGACGGGCGGGGGGAGCGGTGCCTCGTCAACGACAGGCGGACGTTCGACGCGCGTCTGCGGCCGCGGGGCTCCTCCCGAGGGCGCAGGCGTGCGCCCTGGGGACTCCGGGGCTGGCGCCCGCCGCTCGACCGATCGCGCGGCGCGCGGCGCGGGGGCGGGTACCGGCGGACTCGCAGGCTCGGCTGGACTCTCGGTGACAATGGCCTCGGACTGTTCGACGCCCGCTGCATGCGCGGGATCGGGGCTGATGGCGACTTCGTCCGGCGCTGCCGTCACGGCAGGCGCGTGGCCACTCCGGGTTGCCAGGTAGGCGCCGCCAGCGCCCACAACCAGACACAACCCCGCCAGCATACCGACCGCCGCCTTGCTGATTTCCATCTGCGGGAACTCCTCAATTGCTGCGTCAGAGCAAGGGATGTACCTGAATAGATTGCTGAAACAGGCGTGAAATTGCAAATTCGGGCCGGTGAGACCGCCCTCTTTCGAGGAGGTGTCCTCGATCGGGGATGGGGCTCATCGCCTTCGGCCTTGGTCTACGGTCTTCGGTCAGTACCCACCGTAGAGCAAAGTTCATCGATTTGTCGTTTTTCGGCCTGCTCTGCGTATCGACTTACGGGCATCATGGTGGACGCACTTCTCGCGGGCGAAGACCGAGCGCATGACGTCACGTCCAACGCGTCGGACGCGTCGGCAGGTAACGGCACGAGCGGCACAGACGTAAGTACAGTCACCCGGATTCGTCTCCAGCTCCGGCTGCGTGAGACTTGGGCGGACACGTTCACGAAGAAATGAGACAGCTCCTGGTCGGTGTCCCGGTCGCCGCCGCGCTGCTGGCACTCGCTGCGCGCCCGGTCTTCGCGCAGTCGGCGCAGCAGGCGCAGCTCCGCGTCACGGTCGTGGATCAGACGGGCGGCGGTGTGCCGGAGGCTTCTATCCGGATCACGCGCGCCGACGGCACCTCGCTCGACGTCAGGACCGATGCGGGCGGAGTTGCCACGATTCCAGGATTGCCCGTCGGCCCCGTCGAGCTCCATGTCGAGTTCCCCGGCTTCCTGTCGCACGACAGCACCCTCACACTCCGCCGGGGCATCAACAATCAGTCGGTGACGCTTGGCCTTGCCGCGCTCCAGGAGGAAGTGGTGGTCACTGACAGCGCGGCCGCCGACGATCGGCGCAGCAATTCGATGACGACGGTCCTCGAGGAAGGCGACATCGCGGAGCTGTCCGACGATCCCGACGAGCTCGCGGTGCAGCTCGAGGCGATGACCGGCGGCGCGGGCGCCGTGTTCCAGGTCGACGGCTTCCGCGGCGGACGCCTGCCAAATCCGAGCGAGATCCGCCAGGTGCGCTTCCGGACCAGCTCGTTTGCGGCCGACAACCACGACGCCGGGCGCGTCCAGGTCGAGGTCATCACGCGGCCGGGACTGACCGCGTGGAGCGGGAACGCGAACTTCGGCTTGCGCAATGACGTCCTGAACGCGCGGAACGCATTTGCCCGGACGGAGACGCCCGAGCAGTTCAGGCGTTTCAACATGGGGGTGCGGGGACCGCTCGTGAGGAACCGCACGTCGCTGCGCTTCAACCTCGACGGAAACCGGTCGTTCGACTCCGGGACGATCGTCGCTCTGACGCCCGAGGGTCGGGTTGCCGATCAGGTGCGGCGGCCCTTCGAACAGACCAACCTGTCGGTCGGACTCGATCACGGGCTGACGCGCAACAGCTCGTTGCGCCTGGAATACCGGCGCGGAAACGACGATCGGCAGAATCTCGGCGTTGGCGATTTCAGCCTGATGGAGCGGGCGTATTGGCGTGCATCCAGCGAGCAGCGGGTGCGCGGCTCAATCCAGACGGTGCTTGGTCGCTCGAGGTTGAACGAGCTTCGCGTCCAGCTCAACGCGCGCGAAACGATCTCGGAATCGGTCAATCCCGGCGTGTCGATCATCGTCATCGACGCGTTCAGCCGCGGCGACGCCGGCGTGTCGAGCCGTGGCAACACGCGGTCGCTCGAAGTCGTGGACAACTACGACTTCAACGTCGGCAAGCACGGTATGCGGGTAGGCGTCCTGTTCGAGGCGGACAACTACCGGAACTTCGACTCGCGCAACGCCGCGGGCACCTTCACCTTCGGCAGCCTGGACGCATTCCTGACCGGCCGGCCCAATACGTTCACCCAGCGCCTCGGGCAGGTAGACACCCAGTTCACGCAATACCAGCTCGGGGTGTACTGGCAGGACGACGTGCGGCTGCATCGATCGCTGTCGGTGAGCGTGGGTGTCCGCCAGGAGATGCAGAACCACGTGGACGATCAGATCAACCTGATGCCGCGTCTCGGGTTCACGTGGAACGTGAGCGGGTCGAGGACAATCGTGCGCGGTGGCTACGGCATCTTCCACGACTGGTACGACTCGAACCTGTACGACCAGACGCTGCGCGTGGACGGCAGGACGCAGCGGGACCTGCTGGTCCTCAATCCCGGCTATCCCGATCCAATCGGCGGCGTGTCGGCGATCGTGCTGCCTGGGGGGCGCGTGCAGGCGGCGCCGAATCTGAGGCTGCCCTACATTCACCAGGCGTCGATTGGCGTCGAGCGTCCGATCACCCCGACGTTGAACGTGCAGGCGTCGTATACGCTCATGCGCGGCCGGAACCAGATGCGATCGCGCAACGTCAACGCTCCCGACGTCTCCGGCGTGCGCCCCGAGCCCAACATCGGAACCGTCACGCAGATCGAGTCTACGGGGTGGACGCAAAGCGACCGGCTGAACCTCAACCTGACCTTCCGCGTCCCGGCGAAGCGGATCCTCGTGAATGCGGTCTACACGCTGGCCAACGTGAAGAACGTTGGCGACGGCGCCCTCGCACTCCCGGCGAACAGCCTCGATCCCGATGCCGAGTGGGGCCCGGCGTCGCAGGACGTCCGGCATCGATTCAACGGGATGGTGAACTTCCCGGTGTGGCTCGGGCTGCGGGCGAACGTCAACACCAACGTCGCGTCTGCCGCGCCGTATACCCTCACGACGGGGCGCGACGACAACGCGGACGGCGTGAGCAACGATCGGCCGGCGGGTGTCGGGCGCAACAGCGAGCGCGGCGCGGGGCGATGGGAGCTGAACGCGCGGATCTCGCGGACGTTCGGATTTGGCGGTCGTCGCGGCGGTCAGGCCGGCGGCGGCGCCGGCGGTCGCAGCGGCGGCCCGGTCATCATGCAGGGTCCAGGCCCGGGCGGCGCGCCGCCGGGTGCCGGCGGTCAGCAAATCGTCGGCGGCCCCGGCGGTGGTCCCGGCTTCGGCGGCGACGGGGCCAACCAGCGTTTCAGCGTCGAGTTCTACGTCCAGGCCTTCAACGTGCTGAATCGAATCAACTTCGTGAACTTCAGCGGCAACCTCCAGTCGCCGTTCTTTGGACTTCCCACGTCCGCCGCCCAGGCCCGGCGTGTCGAGGTGGGGATGCAGTTCCGCTTTTAGTCGCTTCCTCTCGCATACGTAGGGGCCGGCTCTAGACATCTCCTAAGGCCTGAGTCGTGACAGATGAAGCAAGTTTCTGATCGTTCGCCTTAGGATCTGTCTTAAGCGCGGGCGCCACGGCGCCCGCGCATCTAGTAGCGAAGATCCGCAGATCCACTCGTCGGTTTGAGGCGGAGCTTCGCTGCCCGGCCCGGTGCAGGCTGCGTCGGCCACGAGCTGCAAACCATCGGGCAGGCTAAAGCCTGGCTAAAGCCGGCCCCTACGACTGTTCGGTGACTGCGCCACTACAATGTTCGCGTGAACATCACGATCGTCGGCGCGGGCATCGTGGGGCTTTCCGTCGCCCACGAGCTCGCGTCGCGCGGCGCGTCCGTCCGCATCGAGGATCCGCGGGGTGTCGGGCAGGGCGCCACCTGGGCTTCGGCCGGCATCCTGGCGCCGCACATCGAAGGTCACGGCGAGCCACTCGTGGGCCTGGGTGTTCAAAGCCTTCACGAGTACGACGGCTTCATCGAGCGCGTCACGATCGACGCGGACCAGGCCATCGAG
>DATDHP010000216.1:0-3336 GCA_036521515.1 Vicinamibacterales bacterium | reverse complement strand
GTCAGATTGAGCATTTCTTCACGTTACACCAGGGCTCACGGCCACACGTCGATCGAGCAGGAGGATCTCCCAATACGCGTTCACTGTAGCCATCGCATGCGCCTGCCAGTCGAAGCGCCGTGCCCATTCGATGCAGCCGCGTTGACGGGCCCGCCAACGTCCGTGGGCGTGCGCGCGCTCTTCGAGAAGTCCTGACACGGCAGCGGTCCATGGCTCTACGTCGCCCACCGGGCAATAGGTCGTTGCCGGGCCGCCGACCTCGCGAAGCGCCGGAATGTCGCTCGCCACCACCGGCGTGCCGCAGGTCATCGCCTCTGCGACCGGCAGGCCGAACCCCTCGCGCTCCGAGGTCTGCAGCAGCAGCGCGGCGCGTCGATAGATGGCTGCCAGCACACGCCGCTCCAGGAACGGCAGCACCGCGACATGGTCGTTCAAGTCCAGCGCTCCCACAAGGCGCCGCTGGCTGGCCGTGAGTGGGCCGCCGACCTGGATCAGCCGAACGCCCGGATCCTTTCTCCTCAGGGCGGCGACGATCTTCAGCAGGACATCGATGCGCTTGCGCGGAATGGTGCTGCCGACGTGGAGCAGTTCGACACGGTCGCCTGCCGGAGGACCGAGGAGCACGGCGGCTTCGCGATCCGCGTCCCCCTCGGATCGAGCGCTGCACGAGGGATGCACCCCGTTTGGCACGACGACGACTCGCTCAGCCGGGACCATCGCTGACGACACCAGCTCGTCGCGCATGGCGGCGGTCACGCACAGGATCTTCCGTGCCGCTCTCATCCCCTCCATCAAGTGCCGGCCGAGGGCCCGTTGGACGATCGTTGCCCGCGGCGATCCTGGGAGCGCGCCTCGAAAAGCGTCCAGGTCGTGGCAGCTGACGAGCGACCGGCCCGCCGGCAGCCGGGTCGCCAGGTGCGCGTAGCTGTGGTCGATGATGTGAAAGAGATCGAAGTCCTGCGCCCTGGGACGCAGCCATCGTGGATAGTCCCAGATGCGGTTGAGGATCCGATCCGCCGTGTCCGCAGTCGCCGTTCCCCCGACGAACGGTAACCGCGTGAGGCGCCGCGTCATCGGAGGACGCAGTTCGGTCGCCTCGACGAGTCGCGCCTCCGGCGTCCGGAGGTTGAGCAGCAGCATCTCGGCCACGAGGTCCATGCTGGCCCAGTGCTCTTCCCTGAGATCGGCCACAACTGCCACGCGGGGCCGTGTCAAGGTCTGCCACCCCGTTGTCAACGGTGGCCGCTGGCCACCGATTGCAGCACTGCCGCCAGATCGGCAAACGCCTTCTCACGGCTCCAGTCGCGACAGACGTACTCGCGTCCCAATCGCGCCTGCGCCCGCGCGCCGGCCGGATCCGCGGCAATCGCCAGGAAAGCATCGGCCATCGCGTCCGCGTCCCGGCGCGGCGTGAGCGACGCGTGCCCCAGAAGCTGCACCGCCATGCCTCCCACGGCGGTAGCCACCACCGGCGTCCCGCACGCCAGCGCCTCGAGCGTTGAGAAAGCGGCCCCCTCCGCGAGCGATGCGAGGGCGACAGCGTCCGCAGCGCGGAAGTAGTCGGCCAGGTCCTTCATCGGATGTACGGCAGGACGGGCGAGCACCCAGGACCCGGCGTCCTCGATGCCGAGGCTGAGCGGGAGAGCGAGAAACTCGCGATGTCCGCCGCCGAGGTTCAGCAGGAGCGCGTCGAGCCCCCGTCGCCGTGCGAGCGCCACGGCCCGGATCACCGTCTCCGGATCCTTCTCGTGGCTGATCCGGCTCGAGAGCACGATGATGAACTTGTCGGAAGGCAGGCCGAGGCGCCGGCGGAGGCGGGAACGCTCGTCCGCCTCCGCCGGCCGGAACAGATCGACGTCAACACCGTAATAGAGTCCGATCTCGCTGCGCCGGCACCACCGTGACCCGACGTCGCGGAGGTAGGGCCCCATGGCGAGGCACCGCGTGGCCAGCCGGCCATTGACGGTCGCCAGCATGCGGATGAGCGTGCCACCCAGAAGCGCCGTCAACGGTTCGATCAGATTTCGCTCGCGGCGGCAGCGGAAGTACTCGAGCGGCGAGACGCCCATGTAGGTGACAACGGGTTTCCGACGAAGCTGGCCGATGATGTTTGCGTTCAGCGAGCCTCGCAGCACCTCCTGCGACAGAATCAGATCGCATCCGCCGACTTGTCGCCAGAGCTCGCACATCGATTCAATCTGAAACCGGAGCCTTCCCCCCCCGATCGCGATGACGCGAAGCTTGGCTCCGCTTTCCGCGACGCGGTAGGCCAGGCGGCTCTCCCGGTACGCGCGTGCGGGCACCATCATCGTGAGCTCGCAGATCTGACTGAGCCCCACGACGAATCGGATGTCCGTGAAGCCCTCGACGACGAAGAGGACGCGTACGGGATGCGGCGGCGCGGCGGGGGGCACGGTCGAAGCGGCCGGCCGTGCGGTCAATAACGTTCGGCGTTGAACCAGCTGGTTCGGCAATCCTTGAGCGCTCCGCTGAGGTGCCTGAGGCCCATACAGAATGAAAGCGGCCGGACACGGCCGATTTGGGTGCTATGTTACTCCGACGACGACCGGAAAGGACCTGAGACGCTCGTGACAGGCGCCGCGCCGCGGTCCGTCGACTGTTTCCCCGGAGTGTTCACGGTGCAGTTCGTATTGACCACGAGGATGCCTGACATCTGATGAACAGGCTCATCTGGAAGACGCTCGTTTTCCTGTCCCGGTTGCGAACAACCATCAAGTACGTAGCTGCGCTCCCCTTCACATATCGGAACTGGTGGGCCGTGCCGCTGGTCAAGGTTGGAAGGAGCGCCGTACTCGAGCTGAGGGACGGCACCAGGTTATTGGTTCGACCGGGCACGACCGACCTCGCGGCGGTCAACGAAGCGGCCATTCAGAATCCGTATCTCGGCCACTCGCGCATCGTGCTCCACGACGCCGCGACCGTCATCGACATCGGTGCGTACATCGGAGACTTCACCGTGCAGGTCGCGCGCAGGTGCCCACGCGGGAGAATCGTGGCGGTCGAACCGATCCGCGAGCACGTCGACATGATCGCGAGCCAGCTGATGCTGAACCGTCTCTCCAATGTCGAGACGGTCTGCGCCGCCGTGGGCGCTGCCGACGGGGACGGCGAGGTGTCGAGCGCCGGTATCGCGTCGCGAATCGGGGCGGCGGGGGCGTCGAGCAGACGGGTGCCGGTGATGACGCTCGAAACAATGATGGCGGACTATCGCATCGACCGGGTCGATCTCCTGAAGCTCGATTGCGAGGGCGCCGAGTGGGACATCCTGCCGGCGGCGGAAGGGGTGTTGCCGCGAATCGACCAGATCTGCATGGA
>DATDHP010000215.1:0-2409 GCA_036521515.1 Vicinamibacterales bacterium | reverse complement strand
CGCGTCGATGGCCCGCTCGGCGTCCTCCTGCGCGAGCGGGCGCTCGATCCGGCCGTGGGCGTCGATCCGTTCGTCGACGACCCGGCGCAGGTAGCGCTCGACGAGCGGCGCTGGCTTCGTCCAGCCGATGTCGTAGAGCCGCGGCATCCGCAGCGTCCGGATCTCGAGGATGTCACGGAAGCCCTTCGAGGTGACGAACCCGACGCGCGCGCCCTTGTGCTCGAGGATCGCGTTCGACGCGACCGTCGTGCCGTGCCGAATTTCCTCGATGACCTTCCCGTCGAGTCCGGTCTCGCGGAACACCTCGGTGAGCCCGTCGACGATCGCGGCAGCGTAGTTCTCCACGCTCGACGGGACCTTCTTGACGTGGATCGTGCCGTCCGAGCCGAGCAGCACGATGTCCGTGAACGTCCCGCCGACGTCGACTCCGACGCGATAGGTGATCATCGGCTCACCGCCCGCCGGTGGAGGGGAGCGGGTCGTGCCACTGCACCTTCGGCACCTCGCGCCAGCCGCGCGCGGCGCGGATCTCCTCGCGGCGCCGCTTCGTCGCCGCCTCGTCGACGACCCACCGCTTCGCATCGACCACGACGCCATAATCGGCCGCGGCCTTCGCGGGTGAGAGCAGTTCGTTCCGCACGTCTCTCAGCACTGCGGCCGGATCGCGCTCGAGCGGATCGCCCCAGCCGGCCGCGCCGGCGAGCACGTGCCTGAACACGTCGCCGCGCTTGATGGTCATCGTTAGCTTGCCGGGCAGCGTGCGATTCTCGCGGTCGGGATTGAGATAGTTCTCCGACGGCCGCCCGGGACTGCCGCCGTACAGGCCGAAGGGCCGGTGGTCGCGCCGATCGGAGCGTACCTGCAGCACGCCCTCGGCCTCGTTGAACCGGTAGTCGCGCCTGAACGGGACGCCGCCGCGGTACTTGCCCGCGCCCGCCTTGTCGGGTACGAACTCGTAGGCGAGGAGGGAGATCGGGTGCTCCGCCTCGGTCACCTCGATCGAGTGCGAGGCCATGTTGGCGAACATGTGCGAGTTGCCGTCGAGCCCGTCCGCCCAGGGCCGCGCACCCCACGCGCCGCACGTGAAGTCGACGTAGATGAACGGCCGGCGATCGGTGTAGTAGCCGCCGATCGAGATCCCCGTATTGCCGCCGTCGCCCGCCGCCTTCACTCGGTCGGGTAGCATCATCGCGAGGGCGCCGAACATGCAGTCGGTCATGCGGAAGCCGGTGAGGCCGCGCGCGGCGCAGGCGGCCGGCAGCACGCCGTTGCCGACCGTGCCCGGCGGGCAGATCACCTCGATCGTGCGGAACACGCCCTCGTTGTTCGGGATGCCGGGCGGGAGGACCGAGCGCACGGCCGTATAAGACGCGGCCTTGGTGAACGAGAGCGTGTTGTTGATCGCACCCTTCACCTGGGGATGGGTGCCGCTCCAGTCGACCACCATGTGCCCCCCGCGCTTGCGCAGCGTGACGAAAAGGCGGATCGGCTGGCCGTAGTCGATGCCGTCGTCGTCGATCCAGTCCTCGAAGCTCCACTCGCCGTCGGGCAGCTTCTCGAGCGCGGCGCGTGTCAGGCGCTCGGCGTAATCGATCGTCTCCTTCATGTAAGCCGCGGTCTGGTCCGGCCCGTACCTGGCGACGAGCTCGGCGAACTGCCGCTCGGCGATGTGGCAGGCCGCAAGCTGCGCGCGCAGGTCGCCGAAGACCTTCACCGGGAGGCGGACGTTCTTCTCGATGAAGGTCATCAGCGTCTTGTTGAGCGTCCCCGCCTCGTACATCTTGAGCGGTGCGATGCGCAGGCCTTCGGCGTAGATCTCGGTGGAATCGGACGCGTTCGAGCCGGCGACGCGCCCGCCTACATCCGTGTGGTGGCAAACCGTGCACGCGAACGCGAGCCGCTTGCCCGCGTGATAGAGCGGCTTGAAGACGAAGATGTCCGGCAGGTGCATGCCGCCATCGAACGGGTCGTTCATGATGAAGACGTCACCCGGCGCCATATCGTCGCGGTAGTGGCGCATGATCGATTCCATCGCCGTCGGCACCGAGCCGAGGTGCCCGGGCAGCGTGAGGCCCTGCGCCACGAGCTTCCCTTCGGCGTCGGCGAAGCCGGTCGAGTAGTCCATGTTGTCCTTCAGCACGCACGAATAGGTGGTGCGGAAGACGGTCAGCGCCATCTCGTCGGCGATCGAGAACAGGGCGTTCTTGAACAGCTCGAAGGCGATCGGATCGTGGTCGGCGGTCATGCGCGCGGGATTCTCCTGAGAGCGGCCAGTGTATGATGCGTCGGGCATGTCGATACTGGTCACCGGAGGGGTGGGGTTCGTCGGGCTGAACCCGCTCGAAGCGCTCCTCGGGCGCGGCGAGAGCGTCGTCGTCTTCGACCGGCAGCCGCTACCGGCTGCAGCCC
>DATDHP010000214.1:0-3843 GCA_036521515.1 Vicinamibacterales bacterium | reverse complement strand
CTACGTGCGGGCGAACCTGGCGAAGTACCCGCGGTTCGGCCGGCTGCGAGAGATCCTCGCGACACACCTCGAGGAACTGCGGTAGAGCCTTTCCCGCTGCCGAAACGAGCCGCGGAGACGCGGCGACGCGGAGGACTTTCTTTTGCCTGTCCCGCGTCCCCGCGCCTCCGCGGCCGGTGGCCGTGAAAGCGATTAGAATGAGGGTTTGGCCTTGGTTGCTGTGCCTCGAGCCTTGGCCTTGACTGATCGATGGACCGTCGTTTCGGCATCTCGACGCACGTCTTCCACGAGTCGCGACTGACGCGCGAGCACTTCGTGCACATCGCGGCGCACGGCTTCGAGGCGGTCGAGGTGTTCGCCACCAAATCGCACTTCGACTACCGCGACGAGCCGGCGATCGCGCAGCTCGCCGAGTGGCTCGCCGACACGAGGCTCGAGCTGCACTCGATGCACGCGCCAATCGTCGACGCGATGAACGGCGGCCAGTGGGTCGGCTCGTACTCCAACGCGTCGGGCAACGAGACACGGCGGAAGGCCGCCATCCAGGAAACGCAGGCAGCGCTGCAGGTCGCGCAACGGATCCCGTTCCGGTATCTCGTCGTTCACCTGGGAATGCCGACGGTCGAGCAGGTGCCGCCTGGAGACAACCAGCCGGACGCGGCGCGGCGCAGCGTCGAAGAGATCGTCGAGCTGGCGCAGGCGCTGAACGTGAAGGTGGCGCTCGAGGTGATCCCGAACGCGCTGGCCAGCGCCTCGTCGCTCGTGCGGCTGATCGAGGACGACCTCGAGGGCGCCGACGCCGGAATCTGCCTCGACTACGGCCATGCGCACCTGATGGGCGACCTGGGCGAGGCGATCGAGACGCTCTCCGGCCACCTGTTCACGACGCACGTGCACGACAATGGCGGCAGGCGGGACGACCACCTGGTGCCGTACGCAGGCTCGATCAACTGGGATCTTGCGATGATGGAGACGCAGAAGATCGGCTACGACGGCGTGATGATGTTCGAGGTCGGCAGCGGCGGCGGCGATCCCGTTGACGTGCTGAAGCGGTGCACGAAAGCCCGCGAGCGATTGGAGAAGACGTTCGTAACGTTCTAGAAGGCCGCGTGCCCCGGCGTGCGAGGAAACGGGATGACGTCACGGATGTTCGCCATCCCCGTGGCATAGATGATCGTGCGCTCCAGGCCGAGGCCGAAGCCCGCGTGCGGCACCGTGCCGAACCGCCGCAGGTCGCGGTACCACCAGTACGCCTGCGGGTCCAGCTTCAGCTCCGCCATCCGCCGATCGAGGTAGTCGAGGCGCTCCTCGCGCTGTGAGCCGCCGATGATCTCGCCGATACCGGGCGCGAGGACGTCCATGGCCGCCACGGTCTTCCCGTCCTCGTTCGTGCGCATGTAAAACGCCTTGATCTCCTTCGGGTAGTTCATCACGACAACCGGCCCCCTGACGTACTCCTCGGTGAGCCAGCGCTCGTGCTCCGACTGCAGGTCGATGCCCCAGCGGACCGGGAACTCGAAGGCCTTGCCGCTCTTTTCGAGCGCGGCAATCGCGTCCGTGTACGACATGCGCTCGAACGACGATGTCACGAAGCGCTCGAGCCGATCGATACACTGTTTGTCGATGCGCTCGGCGAAAAACTTCAGGTCGTCGCCGCGCTCCGCGAGCAGCGCCGTGAAGATGTACTTGAGGAACGATTCGGCGAGCTCCGCGTTGGCGGCGAGGTCCGCGAACGCGATCTCCGGCTCCACCATCCAGAACTCGGCAAGGTGGCGGCTGGTGTTGCTGTTCTCGGCGCGGAACGTCGGTCCGAACGTGTAGACCTTCGACAGCGCACAGCAGTAGCTCTCGACGTTGAGCTGGCCGCTGACCGTCAGGAACGCTTCCTTCCCGAAGAAGTCCCGGCTGAAGTCGACGCGCCCCTCCGGCGTTTGCGGTACCGCCGTCAGGTTCGCCAGGTCCAGCGTGCTGACGCGGAACATCTCGCCGGCGCCCTCGGCATCGCTTGCGGTGACGATCGGGGTATGCACCCAGAAGAACCCGTGCTCGTGGAAGAAGCGGTGCACCGCCATGCTGAGGCTGTGTCGCACGCGCGCGACGGCGCCAAGGGTGTTCGTACGCGGCCGCAGGTGCGCGACCTCCCGCAGGTACTCGAACGACGCGCGCTTCGGCTGGATCGGGTACGACTCGGGATCGTCCACCCAGCCGACCACGTCGATGCGCCCGGCCTGCAGCTCGACGGCCTGACCCTGGCCCTCGCTCGCGGTCAGAACGCCGGTCGCGCTGACCGAGCACCCCGGCGTCAGCTTCTTCACCTCGGTCTCGTAGTTCGCGAGCGCCGCCGGCGCCACAACCTGGAGCGCGTCGAAGCTCGACCCGTCGTGAAGATGGATGAACGACAGCCCCGCCTTCGAGTCGCGGCGCGTGCGGACCCACCCCCGAACGGTGACATGGCTGCCCGCCGGGACCTTCCCTTTCAGCACCGAGGCGACATCGACAGTGGACATGTCGGTTCTCGATTATCCTTAGATCATCCCGATGAAGATAGGCATGATCTCGCTCGGCTGCCCCAAGAACCTCGTCGACTCCGAAGTGATGCTGGGGCTCGCCCGGCAGTCGGGGCACGAGCTGACGCGCGATGCCGCCGCGGCTGACGTGCTCGTCGTCAACACCTGCGCCTTCATCGACAAGGCGAAGCAGGAATCGATTGACGCCATCCTCGAGATGGCCGGGCACAAGAAGACCGGCAACTGCAGGAAGCTCGTGGTCACCGGGTGCATGGCCGAGCGCTACCGGGACGAGCTGCGCGAGCAGATCCCGGAGATTGACTCGATCCTCGGGACGGGGGACGTGCCTCGAATCGTTGACGCGCTCGGAGCCGGGATGCGGGATCCGGGATCCGGGACCCGGACGCTCCAGCTACTTCGAAGCAATGGTGAACCGATCGGATCCCGGATCCCGGATCCCGGATCCCGAGAGCTTCCTACTTACATCTACGACGCCGACACGCCCCGGCTGCTCGCCACGCCACGCCACTACGCCTACGTGAAGATTGCCGAAGGCTGCGACTACAAGTGCGCCTTCTGCATCATCCCGAAGTTGCGCGGACGCTACCGGAGCCGAACAGCCGAGTCGATCGTGCGCGAGGCGGAGGCGCTGGCCGCGCGCGGCGTGAAGGAACTGCTGCTCATCTCGCAGGACACGAGCTTCTACGGGATCGACCGCGGCGAGCGCGGTGCGCTGGCGCGGCTGCTGCGCGAGCTGAACCGCGTGGACGGCCTGGAGTGGATCCGGATGCTCTACCTGTACCCAACGACCATCGGAGACGACGTCCTGGGCGCGATGGCGGAGTGTGCGAAGGTCGCGAGGTATGTCGACCTCCCCCTGCAGCACGCCTCGGACGCGGTGCTCAAGCGCATGAAGCGCCCTGGGACGCGCGCCAGCTACGAGACGCTCCTCGACCGGATTCGCCAGCGGCTGCCCGGCGTCACGCTGCGGACGACGTTTATCGTCGGGTTCCCGGGCGAGACGGATGCCGACTTTGCCGAACTGCAGAGCTTCGTCGATCTCATGCAGTTCGATCACGTCGGCGTCTTCACGTACTCACACGAGGACGGGACCTCGGCCCACAGCCTGGATGACGACGTGTCGGCACGAACCAGGCGGCGGCGGCAGGCGACGCTGATGAGCCTTCAGAAAAAGATCGTGACCCGCGCCCAGAGAGGACGGGTCGGCCGCCGCGTGCGCCTCCTCGTCGATGGGCCGTCGCCGGAGCACGAGCTCGTCCTGCGTGCGCGCCTCGAGGGCCAGGCACCCGACATCGATCCGGTCGTCTATCTCACG
>DATDHP010000213.1:0-3207 GCA_036521515.1 Vicinamibacterales bacterium | reverse complement strand
CTTCGGGGCGTTGCCGTCCTCCTGGTAGTTGTCCGGCGGTAAGCACGCATCGGACGCCGTCACGAAGGTCTCGAAATAGCGCCACGTCTTGCGCGCGGTCCGGCGCAGCCGCACGCGTTCGCCCTCGGCGAGCGGCCGCACTCGGGCGCCGGCCGGCACGCTGAGCCAGTACGCCACGGCTGGCGCCACGGTCCACAGCAGCAGAAGTGGCGCCGCCGCCGGCAGCGCATCCCTGTCCACCAGGATGATCGCGACGGCAACGGCCACCGCGATAACGGGGCTCGCAACCATCTCGGTGGCGAACCGGAGGAGACCTCTCTGCCCGACGAATCCTGCAGCCTTCGCGGCAGCGGTTGCCGCGGTTTCCCACTCGAGCAGCCTGCGCCTGGTCACGACGAGACGCACCACGGTCAGGCCGATGGCGTGCGCCGTGAGGAACGCCTGGAAGGCCAGAAAGGTCAGGCTGAGGGTCATCTGGGCCAGCGCCGCGGCCGCGTCACGGCCCAGATTCCGGAAGAAGACCGGCACGGATTGCGATCGCCCGGGCCCGGTGAGCAGCCTGGCGGCGACCGGCAGCAGCTGCGATGCGAGAACGCCGATCACCGTCGCCGTCCAGAACCAGCGGGACCCCGGCAGTACCATCCAGCCGGCGACGAGCAGGGCCAGGAGTGTCGGCGAGACAAGGCTCCGCCGCAGGTTGTCCAGAATCTTCCAGCGCCCGATGAGCGGGAGGGTGTTGCGCTTCAGGCCCTTCCGCGAGGGCACGAATGGAAACAGCCAGAACAGAATCTGCCAGTCGCCCCGGATCCAGCGGTGCTGACGGCGCGCGTGGGTGAGCACGCTGGACGGATACTCGTCCACCAGCTCCACGTCCGACACGAGCGCGACCCGTGCATGCAGACCCTCGAAGAGATCGTGAGACAGCAGCGCGTTCTCCGGCACCGGGTCGGCGAGCGCTGCGTTGAAGGCGTCGACGTCGTAGAGGCCCTTGCCCGTGAAGATGCCTTCGCCAAACAGATCCTGATACGTGTCGGACACCGCCGTGGTGTACGGATCGACCCCCGTGTGACCCGAGTAGAGACGGGAGAAGAGCGATCCGGCGGCGCTCGTGAACGTCACACTGACCCGCGGTTGCAGAATGCCGTAGCCCTCGGTGACGCGGCCCAGTGCCGGATCGAACGTGGGTCGGTTCAGCGGGTGCGCGATGATGCCGATCAGCTGACGCCCGACGTCCCGCGGCAGGCGCGTATCGCTGTCGAGCGTGATGCAGTACTGCACCTGCGGCAGCACGGTCAGATCACCGACCGCCACCGCGAAGCTGGTATCGGTGGCGCCGCGGAGCAGGCGGTTGAACTCTTCGATCTTGCCGCGCTTGCGCTCCCAGCCCATCCACAGCTTTTCACCCTCGTTCCACTGGCGCAGTCGGTGAAAGAGGAAGAAGCGGTGGCCACGCTCGGCAGCATGCCTGGCGTTGAGCGCCTCGATGCCCGCGCGCGCCTCCGCCAGAATCTCCGCGTCCTGCGGCATCGTTTCGCTGGCCGCGTCGCGGAAGTCGCTGAGGACCGCGAAATGGACGTGCGGATCGACGTTCCCGAGCGCCTGGACTTCGAGATGGGCCAGGAGGTCCCGCACCTGCTCGACGCTGTCGAGGATCGTCGGCACGATCACCATCGTGCGCGCTGAGCCCGGGACCCGGTCGAATTCCAGCCTGGGCAGCCTGCGCGGCGGGATCAGGTGGCTGACGATCCGCTGCACGATCTGAATGGTCAGCTCACTCGCCGGGACGAACGCGAGGAGCGCGACGATGAGCAGCGCCCCGCCCCTCCAGCCGTGCACGTAGGCATAGGTGAGGGCGGCGGCGACGAGCAGCGCGGTGCCGGCGCCAATCGTGCCCAGGTACCCGAGTGTCGCGTAGCGGAAGAAGAACCGCCGGATGCGCTGCCGCGCGCGCGGCACCCATGCCGCGCTTCGCTCGAACTGCCGCCGGCCGCTGCCGATGAGGTGATAGCCGACGTGTGCAGCGCGCGCATCGGGACTCTGCTCGCTGCCCTGCCGCGCGCGCTCCACGCTCTTGAGCGCCACGCGCAACTGGTCGTCGCCGGTCGGCTGCGCGAGCTCCTCCACCGCGTGGCGATACCGGTCGCGGCTGCGGAAGTCCATGTGGCCGTACACGCCCGCGGGGTCTCGCTGCAGGACCTGTTCGACGAGGCTGACGCTTTCGAAGAACTCGCTCCAGTCGAACGAGGAGATGAGGCGCAGGCTGCCGATCAGGTTGGCCATGGAGGCCTGCTCGGCCGCCTGGTGCCGGCCTTCCGAGCGGATGGCATCCTCGACCGTGTGGCCGCGCGCGGCCAGGGCACTCGCCAGCTGATGGCGCAGGGCCACCGCAGCGACACCGTACTCCCTCGAGCGCTGGAGCAGCCGTGTGACGAACGCCGGGTGAGCCTGGGCCGGCCACGGCTCGGCGACCGGTGCGTCGCGCTCGAGGGCACTGGCGAGCCGGTCGGCGTGCTGGCGATGGGCACGTGTCGCCGTGAGGATGTCGGCCCTCACCCGCAGATGCTCGACGAGCGCCAGCTTGAGCGCGCTCGGCCAGGCCCAGAGCTCTCCGATCGTCAACGGGGTGACCGATTGGAACGCGGTGATGAACCGGTGCAGGCGCTGCGCGTCGAGGTGACCCGCGCTCGACCGGATCAACTCGAGCGCCAAGGCGTAGATCCGCGTGTGCCCGGCGAACTCGTCGCCCGCAATGCTCGGGAGGCGCCGGAAGAACGATGGCGGGAGATCACGGACGATGTCGCGCGAGGCCGCCGACACGATGTGAAAATTGTCGAGCAGCCACTCGGCGGCCGGCGACGCCGCCTCGCCGCGGCGCACGTCCGCAGCGAGCGCGGTGTAGGTCGCGCTGAGCGCGCGCGTGTTCTCCTTGAGACGCCGCAGATGGGCACGGCCGCTCCCGCGGCGCCGCCGGGCCAGCGTCAAGAGCGCCGCGAGGCGCCGCGCGTGCTCCTCCAGCCGCTCGATCCCGAGCAACTCGATGCCTCCGGAGGGTGCCGCCTCGATGACGTTCTGGCTGAGTTCCGTCTTCTTCATCAACGGTCCCGGCGATCCGTGGCTCGCCGGCAACTATTCTCACGCGTGAATGCGCGTCGATTGATGATGTCGTCGTACGGCGCACGATGCAAATCACGGAAGCTCAGCGATACG
>DATDHP010000212.1:0-6203 GCA_036521515.1 Vicinamibacterales bacterium | reverse complement strand
ATCTCAGCAATCTGAAGCCCGCCGCGGGCTCGAAGCACTCGAAGAAGCGCGTGGGGCGCGGCCAGGGCACCGGTCAGGGCGTGCAGGCGGGCCGCGGGCACAAGGGCGCGAAGTCGCGCTCGGGATTCAAGTTCAAGCGGGGGTTCGAAGGCGGCCAGATGCCGCTGCATCGCCGCATCCCGAAGCGCGGCTTCCACAACCCGTTCCGCACCGAATACGCGGTGGTGAACCTCGACGTGCTCGAGCGGCGTTTCGACGCCGGCACGGTGATCACGCCCGAGCTGCTGCTCGAGGCGAGGCTGATTCACAGCGGCCGGCAGCCGCTCAAGGTGCTCGCGCGCGGCGACATCTCGAAGAAGCTGACGGTGCGCGCGCACAAGTTCAGCGGCAAGGCGGCGGAAAAGATCGCGGCGGCCGGCGGCGCGGCGGAAGTGTTGAAGGTTGAAGGCAAGGACGCTTAACTGAGACGGGCCGCGGAGACGCGGCGTCGCGGAGCACGTCGAGGGACGACCTCAGCGTCTCCGCGCCACCGCGGCCTGTGAGAGCTATGGAAAACGCGCTGAAAAACCTGTTCGCGGTCACCGATCTCCGCAACCGCGTGCTCTTTACGCTCGCGCTGCTCGGCGTGTACCGGATCGGCAGCTTTATCCCGACTCCGGGCGTGAACGCGGAGGCGCTCCAGCAGCTGGCCGACCAGCTGGCGAACACGATGTTCGGCCTCTACAACATGTTTACGGGCGGACAGCTGTCGCGCGTCACGATCTTCGCGCTCGGCGTGATGCCGTACATCAGCGCGTCGATCATCCTGCAGCTGCTGACCGTCGTGTGGCCGACACTGGAGCGCATCTCGAAAGAAGGCGAGCTCGGCCGCAGGAAGATCACGCAGTACACGCGCTACCTGACACTGGTGCTCGCCGTGATCCAGGCGCTCAGCATCGCCGTGTGGCTCGAACGGCAGACGCAGATCGCGGGCGGCCTCCCGCTCGTCTACAACCCGGGCTGGGGCTTCCGGTTCATGTGCGTCCTCACGCTCACGACCGGCACCATGTTCGTGATGTGGCTCGGCGAGCAGATCACCGAGCGCGGCGTCGGCAACGGCATGTCGCTCATCATCTTTGCCGGCATCGTCGTCGGCCTGCCCTCGGCCGTCCTCACCACGTTCGAGCAGATGCAGACCGGCCAGATCAGCCTCCTGCGCATCGTGTTCCTGCTGGTGATGATGGTCGCGGTCGTCGGCGCGATCGTCTTCGTGGAGCGCGGACACCGACGGATCACGGTGCAGTACGCCAAGCGCGTCGTTGGACGCCGGCAATACGGCGGCTCGAGCACGCACATCCCGCTGAAGGTGAACACGGGCGGCGTGATCCCGGTGATTTTTGCCTCCTCCATCCTCGCCTTCCCGGCGACGATTGGCGCGATGTTCCCGGCAGGCGGGTGGGGACAGGCAGTGGCCGACCAGCTCGCCATGGGAATGCCGCTCTATAACCTGCTGTACGTGGCGCTGATCATCTTCTTCGCGTACTTCTACACCGCGATCATCTTCAACCCCGATGACGTGGCGGAGAACATGCGGAAGTATGGCGGGTTCGTCCCCGGTATCCGCCCCGGCAAGCGGACGGCGGAGTACATCGACACGATCCTGGCGCGCGTCACGCTCGTGGGCGCGGTGTACCTGTCGCTGGTCGCGCTGCTGCCGGACTTCCTGATCACCGGGTTCAAGGTGGAGCCGATCCCGTTCGTCGGTCCACAGCTCGACGCGATCACGCCGCAGTGGATCACCAACGGGTTGGGACTGACGTTCTACTTCGGCGGCACCTCCCTGCTCATCGTCGTCGGCGTCGCCATGGACACGGTGCAGCAGGTCGAGTCGCAGCTCATCATGCGGCACTACGACGGCTTCATGAAGAAGACCAGGATTCGGGGACGACGGGGATGACGGCAGCAGGCCCCGGGCCCGACGGCCCCGAGACCTTCAGCGACCGAAGGGGCTTGAACGTCATCATGATGGGGCCGCCGGGCGCGGGAAAGGGCACGCAGGCGGAGCGGTTCGCGCGGGAGCGCGGGCTGCTGCAGATTTCCACCGGCGACATCCTGCGCGAGGCGATCAGGGAAAGGAATCCGGTCGCCCTGGAGGCCAAGGCCCGGATGGACCGCGGCGGGCTCGTCGATGACGAGACGATGATCGCCATCGTGCGCGACCGGCTGCTGCGCCCGGACGCCGCGCCCGGGTTCGTGCTCGATGGCTTTCCGCGGACGGTGACGCAGGCGCGCGCGCTCGATGAGATCATCGGGGAGCGGGACAACGGGCCGCTGGTGATCGTGGACGTGGTGGTGCCGGAGGATGAGCTGGTGCGGCGGATGGCCAGCCGCCGCATCTGTTCCAAGTGCGGGATCAACGCCGACCCGTTCGGCGCCCGCACCGTGTGCAGCGATTGCGGGGGCGAGCTGGTGCAGCGCGTGGACGACAACAAGGACATCGTCCTCGAGCGTCTGAAGGTGTACCACCGGGCGACCACGCCGGTGCTCGAGTACTACCGTGAGCGGCCGACATTCCGGGTGGTGAACGGTGCGCAGGCGCCGGAGCGGGTGGCGCACGAGCTCGACACGATGATCGACGATGCGGCCACCGTGGGCGCTGCAACCTTGAGGACGAGGAAGTAGCCGTGATCGTATGCCGGTCGCAGAGCGAGATCGAGAAGCTGCGGCGGGTGAACCAGCTCGTGGGGCGCATTCTCGCGGAGCTGCGCCAGATGGCGGTCCCCGGGGTGACGACCGCGGAGATCGACCGCCTGGCCGAAGCGCGCGTGCGGGCTGCAGGGGCGGAACCGGCGTTCAAGGGCTACCACGGGTACCCGGCGACCATTTGCGCGTCGGTGAACGAGCAGGTGGTGCACGGCATCCCGTCAGACCGCAAGCTGGTCGAGGGAGACATCATCTCGATCGACATGGGCGCGAAGCTGGATGGCTTCTTCGGCGACTGCGCCGTGACCGTGCCGATCGGAAGGGTGTCGGCGGAGGCGGCCGAGCTGCTGCGCGTGACCGAGCAGGGGCTGTTTCGGGGGATCGACGTGGTCAAGGCGGGCGCGCGCGTGTCGGACATCGGCGCGGCCGTCCAGAAGCACGTCGAGGCGCACGGCTTCTCGGTGGTGCGGGAGTTCGTCGGCCACGGCATCGGCACCTCGCTGCACGAGGAGCCGCAGATTGCCAACTACGGTCCGGGCGGACGGGGGCCGCGGCTGTCGGAGGGCATGGTGCTGGCCATCGAGCCGATGGTGAACGCGGGGAAGTCGGCGGTAAAGGTGCTGTCGGACGGGTGGACCGCGGTGACGCGTGACAGCAGCCTGTCGGCGCACTTCGAACATACGGTGGTGGTCACGAAGGACGGCTGCGAAATCCTGACGTTGCTCGCGCCGAAGGCGGCGCTGGCCATCAGTGAGTCGTGATTCGCGTACCGTCGAAGGGACCGTGCTCGCGCAGTTGCCGAGCGGGCTCTACCGGGTCGATGTCGGGGGCGCCCGGATCACCGCGCACATAGGCGGGGCCCTGGACAGGAACTTCATCAGGGTCCTCGTGGGTGACCGGGTGGTCGTCGAGCTGGCGGCGCACGACCTGAATCGCGGACGGATCGTCAGGAAGATTTAGCTGGAAGGCGTGGAGACACATGAAGGTTCGAGCGTCGGTCAAGAAGATTTGCGACAAGTGCAAGATCGTGCGCAGACGCGGTGTCGTGCGCGTGATTTGCACCAACTCCAAGCACAAGCAGAGGCAGGGGTAGCACCAGGTGGTTCGAACCGAGAACCGCGAACCGCGAACTGCGAACCGCGAACCGAACCGCGAACGTTGAACACGAACTGAGAAGCCAGAACGGAGAAGAGAGAACGATATGGCTCGCATCGCCGGCGTGGATCTCCCGCGCACCAAGCGGGTGGAGATCGGACTTACCTATATCTACGGCATCGGCCGCAAGCGGTCGAACGACGTCCTGTCGACGGCGGGCGTGAGCCCGGACGTCCGGGTGAAGGATCTCTCCGAAGAGGACGTCCGCAAGATCAGCCGCGTGCTCGAAGAGGCGGGTGGCGTCGAGGGCGATCTCCGGAAGGAGATCTCGATGAACATCAAGCGGCTGATGGAGATTGGGTGCTACCGCGGCCTGCGGCACCGCCGCAACCTGCCGGCGCGCGGCCAGCGCACCCGCACCAACGCGCGGACCAGGAAGGGCCCGCGCAAGGGCGCGGTGGCGAAGAAGAAGACGGTCTAGAATGGCAAAAACTGAAGCCGCACCCGAAAAAAAAGCTGAGGGCGGGAAGAAGGCTCCCCGCAAGACGTTCAAGAAGCGTGGCGAGAAGCGCGTCGTCCACCACGGCTTCGTGCACATCCATGCGTCGTTCAATAACACGCACATTACGATCACCGACACCGAGGGAAACGTGATCGCGTGGTCGAGCGCGGGCGGGATTGGTTTCAAGGGGTCGCGCAAGGGGACGCCGTTTGCCGCCACGCAGGCAGCGATCAGCGCCGGCAACACCGCCAAGACCTACGGACTGCGCAGCGTCGAGGTACGGGTCAAGGGGCCGGGGTCGGGCCGGGAGTCGGCGATCCGCGCGCTGCAGACGGTGGGCATCGAGGTGAAGTCGATCCGCGACATCACGCCGATTCCGCACAACGGCTGCCGCCCGACGAAGCGGAGGCGGGTATAGAGCATTGTTGATCAGTGATTTTTGATTCTTGATTGGTTGTTGAGTGTTGATTCTTGAATCGTGAAGGAAATCGTCAATGAATCAGCATTCAACAATCAACAGTCAACAACGATTCAATAGTCAAGGATCAGCAATCAAGAATCAGCCCGACGATTGAAAAGGATTGATTGAATGGCTCGTTATATCGGACCTGTTTGCCGCCTGTGCCGCCGCGAGGGCATGAAACTCTTCCTCAAGGGTGAGCGCTGCTACACGGAGAAGTGCGCCATCGAGAAGCGCAACTTCGCCCCCGGGCAGCATGGCAAGACGCGCAAGTCCAAGCTGGCGGGGTACGGCGTGCAGCTCCGCGAGAAGCAGAAGGTCAAGCGCATCTACGGTGTGCTCGAGGACCAGTTCCGCCGCTACTTCGAGCAGGCGGAGCGGACCCGTGGCATCACCGGCGAGACGCTGCTGCAGCTGCTCGAACGGCGGCTGGACAACGTCGCCTATCGCCTGGGCTTCGCGACGTCGCGGCCGCAGGCGCGCCAGCTCGTGCGCCACGGCCACTTCACGGTGAACGGCCGTAAGGTGGACATCCCGTCGTTCTCGGTCAAGCCCGGCGACGTGGTGGCCGTGCGGCTGAGCAGCCGCAAGAACGCGTCGATCGTGCACGCGATGGAGGAAGTGAAGGGCCGTGGCGTACCCGAGTGGCTGTCGTTCGACGCCGCCGAGATGTCCGCGAAGATCGGATCGATCCCGACCCGCGAGCAGATCAACTTGCCCGTGCAGGAGCAGCTGATCGTCGAGCTCTACAGTAAGTAGCGCCCAGAAAGGCAACTCGCATCCGCCGGCCCGCAGCTTTACAGACCTGCAGCGGGAGGCCGTCGGATAAAACCCGCAGGTCTGGAGGCCGGGGCTGCCGGCCCGTTGGCGGGGTCCCCGGCGCGCACGCTTGCGCGGCGGGGGGCCTTCGCGAAAGGAAACACAGCAATGCTCTGGAAAGGTTTTCAGCGTCCCAAGCGGCTCGAGTTCGAGCGCGACACCCTGACGGATCGGTTCGGGAGGTTCTACGCCCAGCCGTTCGAGCGTGGCTTCGGCACGACGATCGGTAACGCACTGCGGCGCGTGCTGCTCTCCTCGATCGAGGGCGCCGCGATCACCGCGGTGAAGATCGACGGCGTCCTCCATGAGTTCTCCCCCATCCCGGGCGTGGTCGAGGACGCGACCGATATCATCCTCAACCTGAAGCAGATCCCCCTGAAGCTCCACGTCGATCACACCAAGACCCTGTACCTGCGGGTGGACAAGCCCGGCATCGTGCGCGCCCGCGACATCGAGGCCGACGCGGACGTCGAAATCCTCGAGCCCGAGGCGCACATCGCCACCGTGTCCGAGGGCGGCAAGCTGCACATGGAGCTGCGCATGAAGCGGGGCCGCGGCTATGTGTCGGCCGACAAGAACTTCGACGAGGACCTCGGCATCGGCTGGATTCCGGTCGACTCGGTCCACTCGCCCGTCAAGAAGGTG
>DATDHP010000211.1:0-2834 GCA_036521515.1 Vicinamibacterales bacterium | reverse complement strand
GATCGGGATTGGGGTATCGGGGACGTGGGGGCCGGCTTCCCGCCTCCGCCAAAGGCTTCGGCGAGGCTCGCCGAAGCGCGCTTCACACGCGCAGGCGGCAGCCGGCCCTTCACAGGCCTCTATTCGAGGTCCTGCTTCTTGAGTCTTCGGTCAACTCGATCCGAATCGACTTCGCGCTCGCTGCGTTCTCTTCGAGCGCCTGGAGCACATCGTCCAACGTTGGCTTCACGCAGTCATTCTACCGTCGTCTGCCGCGTCGCCAGCGTTACGATCTCGACCTGGCCCCGGGACGCATCTTGAAATCATCGACGCTCCACTGCTCGGTCTGTGCGTTGAGGTCCTGCACCGAACGATGCCGGTAGACTCCGGGCGGGAAACGCCGGCCGCCAGTACGCCGTCCGAACTCCCACAGATGGGCGATCGTTCGATAGAGGTTGGGGTCGCCGGGCTCACGCCACGTCGGTTGCTCCATTTCCTCGACTCTCCGGAACTTGCGTACGGGCATCAGATCTTCCCGCTCCAGCGCCGTCAACACCCGCTTGGTCGATTCATAATCCACCTGCGGCGCCACTGACTGCCAGCTACCTGCCGGCTGCCAGCTGCCCGCTGCCGGCTGCGACGTGCCGGCTGCCCGCTGCCGGCTTCGCCGCCCCGAGCAGGATGCGCAGCGTCCTGCGCAGGGGCTCCGCCGCGCCCCAGAGCAGCTGATCGCCGACGGTGAACGCGGAGAGGTACTCGGGCCCCATCGACATCTTGCGCAGCCGGCCGATCGGCGTGCGAAACGTGCCGGTGACCGCGGTAGGCGTGAGCTCGCGCAGCGTGGCCTCTTTTTCGTTCGGGACGACCGCCGCCCATTCATGGGCGCCAGCCAACAGCGACTCGATCTCCGCCAGCGGGACGTTGCGCGTGAGCCTCACGGTCAGCGCCTGACTGTGGCAGCGCATCGAGCCGATGCGCACGCACAGCCCGTCGATCGGGATCGGGTTCGCCTGGCGCCCGAGGATCTTGTTGCCTTCTGCGCCGCCCTTCCATTCTTCCCTGCTCTGCCCGTTGCCGAGGTCCTTGTCGATCCACGGCAGCAGGCTTCCCGCCAGCGGATGGCCGAACTGCTCGACCGGGAACTCCGCCCCGCGCATCGTTCCGGTCAGCGTCCGGTCGATGTCGAGGATCGCGGATCGGGGATCGGCCAGCAACGCCGCGACACTCTTGTGCGCGACGCCCATCTGCGACACGAGCTCGCGCATGTTCTGCGCGCCCGCACCCGACGCCGCCTGGTAGGTCATGGCGGTGATCCATTCGACGAGCCCGGCGCGCAACAGCCCGGCCATCGCCATCAGCATGAGGCTGACGGTGCAGTTGCCGCCGATGAAGTTCTTGACGCCGCGATCGAGGGCACGGTCGATGACGTCGCGGTTGACCGGGTCGAGCACGATCACCGCGTCGTCTTTCATGCGCAGCGTGGACGCCGCGTCGATCCAGCAGCCGTCCCAGCCCGCCTGGCGCAGGCGCGGGTAGACGTCGGACGTGTAGTCGCCGCCCTGGCAGGAGATGAGCACGTCGGCGTTCATGAGCGCCGCGAGGTCGGTCGCGTCCTTCACGGCGGGCGCGGCCTTGCCAATGGCCGGCGCCGGTGCGCCTGTCTGGGACGTCGAGAAGAAAACGGGATCGATCAGATCGAAATCGCGTTCCTCGCGCATGCGTTGCACGAGCACGGACCCGACCATGCCGCGCCATCCAATGAGCCCTACCTGCATATGGTGTCCTACTCTGTCTCCAGTCTTCGGTCTCCGGTCTTCGGTCAGGAGTCCGCCGTAGACGGTCGCCCGACGTCCGCGCCGACTTGTGCTTAAGATCTTACCTGATGCTTCCCGCCCTGGTCGCGGTCGCCCTCTCGGTCGCCCAGCACTGTTCGGCCGCCGTCCAGGCGCGCTTCGAGGAGGCGTCCGTCCGCGCCCAGGCCTTCGATCTGCCCGGGGCGGTCGACCGCCTGCGCGATCCGATCGCGCGGGGGTGCGAGGACGCCGAGGTCGCTGCCCTGTATATCGGGGGATTGTTCGCGGCGATGGAGGCCTACAAGCAGGGAGGGTCCGCCGAATCACTGGCGCCGGTTGGAGAGGCGATCGCCGCGCTCGAGACGATCTCCGGACAGACTCCTGGTCCGGCCGAGATTGCCCGGCTGGTGCTCGTCGCCGCGTCGGCGGCGGCCCAGAGCGAACGCGACGAAATGGGCGCGTTCCTCACGCACGCCATCGCCATGGAATCACTGCAACTCGCGGCCGGACAGCCCGGCGCGCCCGTGCTCACCGCGCTCGAAGTCGCCGGTGAGCTGTGGCTGCAGGTGCACCGGTTCGATGACGCGCATGCGGCGTTCGAGCGCGCGGCGCGGCAGGTCGGCACCACACCGCGCATCGCAGCCGGGCGCGCGCGTGCGGTTGCCCGGTGACGGTCTATCGCTATCGCTCAGACGTCCTGAACCAGTTGTGGCGGCACGGCGTTCAGCCGACGTCTGCCACCCGGCCCGAGCTGGTGCACGAGTTCGTCAACGATCTCTACCGGTACGAACTTCGTCGCCTGCGCGACAGACTTGTCAGGCGGGAGATCGCGAAAACCGGCTATTTCGACCGCGTGGTCGAGCTCCGGCGGACATATCCGCTCGTCTCGCTCAAACCGGCGCAGTGGCTGGAATGAAGCGGGCAGCGGGCAGCCGGCAGTCTCGGTATTCGTAGCGGCGGACCTTCAGGTCCACCGGCGTCAGGCGCCACACGAGGCCGACCTGAAGGTCGGCCGCTACGAACGCGCTGTCGGCTCACCGCCAGCTATCATTAAGGCAGAGT
>DATDHP010000210.1:0-2240 GCA_036521515.1 Vicinamibacterales bacterium | reverse complement strand
TCGATGGGATGCAGCGGGCTCGATCGCAAGATCTGCGGCGCCGTGGCGAACGCCGGCCTGTCGGCCACGATCGGGACCGGGACCGGAATAGATCCGGAGGAGATCGTCCACAGTCGGTTCGTGGTCCTGTGGGGCACGAACACGATCGTCACCAACCTTCACTTCTGGCCCTTCGTCCGCGAGGCGCAGCGCCGCGGCGCGAAGATCGTCGTCGTCGATCCGATACGCACGCGGACCGCCGAAGCGGCCGACTGGTTCCTGCAGATCAAGCCGGCGGCGGACGCCGCGCTCGCCCTCGCGATGATGCACGTCATCATCCGCGACGGGCTGGTCGACCACGAGTACGTCTCGCAGCACGCGATTGGCTACGAGCCGCTCGCCGAGCGCGTGCGGCAGTACGCGCCGGAGCAGGTGTCGGAAACAGTGGGCCTGCCTCCCGGCGACATCGAGCGCTTCGCCCGTGAATACGCCACGACGCAGCCGTCGCTGGTGCGGGCGCTCATCGGTCCCGAGCATCACCGCAACGGCGCTATGCAGTTCCGCACGCTGGCATGCCTGCCGGTGCTGACTGGCGCGTGGCAGCATCGCGGCGGCGGTCTGGCGCGTTCGACGCACAAGCTGCATTTCGCGGCCCTCGATATGACCAGCGTGACGATGCCCGAGGTGCACAAGCCGGGCGTCCGCGTCCTGAACATGCGCGACCTCGGCAAGGATCTCTGCGACCGGCAGCTCGAGCCGCCGATCCGCTCGCTCATGGTGTACGGCGCCAACCCGATGGTGTCGATGCCGAATCAGGGACGTATTCGCGAAGGCCTCCTGCGCGATGACCTCTTCACCGTCGTGCACGATCTGTTCGTCACCGAGACCGCGCTCTACGCCGACTACGTGCTGCCCGCCACGAGCCAGATCGAGCATCTGGATCTGTCACCGGCCTGGGGCCATCTCTACCTCGCCCTGAATCGCCCGGCGATCGCGCCGCGCGGCGAGTCGGTGTCGAACACCGAGCTCTTCCGGCGCCTCGCGAAGGCGCTCGGCCGCACCGAGCCGTACCTGTTCGAGACCGATGAATCGATGCTGCGGGCGGCGCTCGCCAGCGGGCACGCATGGCTCGACGGCATCACCTACGAGCGGCTGTGGGAAGAGGGATACGCGCGCTTGAATCGGCCCGACGACTGGCGTCCATTCGCGCACGGCGGATTCGCGACGCCGAGCGGGAAAGCGGAGCTGTACTCCGGGGCCCTGCGCGAGGCGGGTCACGATCCGCTGCCGTGGGCAGGCGAGATTCCCTCGAACGGCGGATTGCAGTTGATCACAGGGAAGCAGTTGCACTTCCTGAACTCCGGATACAACAACCAGGACCGGCATCGCCGCCGCGCCGGCGAACTGTTCATCGAAATCCATCCGGACGACGCAGAACGTCGCGGTGTTCGCGCTGGCGGGTACGTGCTGGTCCGCAACGGCCGTGGTAACGTGCGGGCGCTCTGCCGCATCTCGGACCGTGTTCGCCCCGGCGTCGCGTGGATGCCGTTCGGCGGTTTCATGGATGCCGGCGGCGCCCGCCACTCCGTCAACGTGCTTACCGGCGAGGAGCCGACCGACTGGGGCGGCGGAAGCGGCCTTTATGACGCCTTCGTAGAGGTCGTTCCTCTTCCAGACCGAACGACGTCTTAAGCGGCCGTTCGCGCGCCCTCGCGAAACTGAGAAGGCGTGCAGCCGAACGCCCGTCGAAATGCGGCGCTGAAGTGGCTGTGGCTCGAGAACCCGAGCTCCAGGGCCAGCATCGTGAGATCGTCGGCCTGCCGAAGCTCCACGAGCGCCGGGGCGAGACGACGTTGCGTCAGGTATCCGTGCAGGGGGACGCTTTCGACGCGCCTGAATGACGGCCGGTGACGTCGGCTTCTCGGAGTCACAGGCTCGGCGCGGGCCGCCGCTGCTGAGCTATGTCGTTGGGCTGACGAAACCGACGAGGAAACATAGCGGCACTACTCAAACACCGATCGCCCTGAACGCCTGGTCCGGCCGCGACCACCCTTGTGCGAGACATCGATCGCAAGTCGCTCTGTCGGTAGGAGTTTGCCGCCGCGACAGCGGATAGGTAATGAGCAATCTATGGCTTTCCATCCACGGTCGAGGCGGTAGAAATACCCTTGCCGACTACTCATTACTGAAGCCGTCGAGGAACTCAGCGACCGTCTCGCCCATTATCATCGACGTGACGGTTCGCTTTCGAACGCTGTGGG
>DATDHP010000209.1:0-3485 GCA_036521515.1 Vicinamibacterales bacterium | reverse complement strand
CCGCGGCCTCCTCACTGCAGCCGGGAGCGCTGCAGGTCCGTGGCGATCCAGCGCGCGATGGCGTCGATGGCCTCGCGGTCCGGCACCACCGTGCCCACTGGTGGCATCTGCGACGACGGCCGGCGCGATCGCATCCGGGTGAGGATGGCGCTCGACTGGGGGGCGTCGGGATCGACGAACATGCCGGCGCCTTCGGCAAGCCCGGGCACCTGCCAGGCGGTCGGCTGACGCACCAGGCTGCGCGCGACACGATCGCCATCGGCCACGTCGCCATGCTTCAGCGACGGACCCGGCGCGGCGAGCTCGCCATCGCCGTTGTGGCACGCACCGCAGTTCGCCGTCATGTAGCCGAGGACCGCGCGCGTCGCGGCACTCTGGGCTTTGATGCGCGGCGGGTTCGCCACCAGATCTGTGCGCGCGGGACTCAGCCTCCGTTCGTCGGCGAGCGTCTCCAGCGTGACCATGCCCGGCGCCAGCGGTTCGCCGTGAATGGCGTTGGGGTCGCGATCGATGGACAGCTGGAGGGCGTTGAACCCGAGGATCTCCGTGCGCCGCGAGTCGTGACACGCGCGGCACTCGACGGTCGACGGGATGCTGTGGCTGCGGCCGCCGCCAATCCCGGCCGCGGCGGGAACACCCTCCTCAGGGGCGCGCACCGCGTCGGTCCCGTTCTCGTTCCACTGGTAGCTGGCGAACACCCACCGATCGGAAGAGGCCTTCCAGAGAAAACGCGTCTCGACCTTCCGGCCCCCGAACGTGAACTCCTTCCAGAAGCGCGTCCCAACAGGGAAATCCCATGCATTCACGTCCGTGGCGTCGATGGTCGACCCCGGCGGCAGATAGACCCATCGCTTCTTTGCCGCACCATCGCTCCAGAGCGGATACTGCGGCGAGAAGAGCCGGCCCTTCTCCAGGCCGGTGCCCGACAGCCGCTCGGGCGCACGAAAGTCGCTGGCCTCGAGCGCGGCCGCAAGCGCACGACGTGACACCTCCTGCGCCGCGACGATCGCCAGCGCCACGAGGACGGTGGCGAGGGTCCTTCTCCGCTGTGTCACTGCTGCGCCTCCTCGGGGGGATCGATCGGCGCCGGCACGCGATTGCGAACCGGCGGCAGCGAGCGGAGGTAGGCGAATACTGCCTTGATGTCGGCATCCGTCAGCGCGGCCAGCATCTGAACGGGCATCGGCGGCAACACCGGCCGTCCTTTCCCCTGGTGCCGGCCGGTCTTCATCGTGGCGATGAACATCTCCTCCGTCCATTTGCCAAGACCGGTCTCGCTGTCCGGCGTCAGGTTGGCGGTGAAGCTCACGCCCCACGGCCCGGCGAACACGGTGTTGGTCGCGCCGGCGGTCCACATCCACGGAGCCGCGACCGCCGGCGCGGGCGGCATGATCATCTCGGCCGGGTGACCCGTCAGGGCTCGCGACATGTCGGGTTCCGGCCCGCGCGGGCCGAGCTTCCAGGGCGTGTGGCAGTCGTTGCAGCCCATAATCTTCACGAGGTAGGCCCCGCGCTCGATCCGGGCAGCCGGCGCCCCGTCGGCGGGCGCCGGACCTGACGTGACGGCTCGCGCCAACGCTCCGGACAGGCCGGTCAGAGCGAGGACGAGCAGCGGTGTGGTCAGTCGATGTGTCTTGATATGCATGTGACGAACTGTAACGGAGCGGCGCGGGCGCAAAACCTAAACCTTTCCTACAGCGATCCTAAAAGAACCCTAACCTGGGCTATAATCGATTAACTCCATGATCGACAAGCAGTTGGCGGAATTTATCGAGGAAGGGATCGCCATCCACATCGGCACGCGCAACGAGCGGCTCGAGCCGGACGGGGCGCGTGTCACGGCGGTGAAGGTCGAGGAGGACGGGAGGCATCTCGTGGCGTTCGTGCCATCGGTGGCGGCCGCCCGCGTCCTGCCCAACCTCGAAACCAATGGTCAGGCCGCGCTGATATTCGGGCGTCCCACTGACGAACGGGCGTGCCAGGTGAAAGGCGTGTTCAGCGGCGCGCGCGAGCCGACGCCCGGCGAACGCGAGGTCGTCCTGGCGCAATGGGAGCGCTGCATCCAGGTCTTCGAACAGGTCGGCGTCCCGCGGGCGGCGTCGTCGACCTGGGTGATGTGGCCGTGCGTGGCGGTACGGCTGCGCGCGACCGCGCTGTTCAACCAGACGCCAGGCCCTGGCGCCGGAGCGCCACTCACATGAGTGTCACGCTGGAGTCGTTGACCTCCTGTTTCCAGGGTCTCATTCCGGCGACGCTCTACACGTGCTCGAGCGACGGCATCCCGAATGCCGCGTATCTGAGCCACGTGGAGTACGTGGACGGGAAGCACGTCGCGCTGTCGTTCCAGTTCTTCAACAAGAGCCGCCGCAACATCGCGGAGAACCCGCACGCGCTGGTGCGCGTGCTCGATCCCGACACGCGCCAGGGCTGGTGCCTGCGGCTGCGCTACGTGCGTTCGGAAACCAGCGGCCCGCTGTTCGACCGGATGGCGCTGCGCATCGAGGCGATCGCGTCCTACTGCGGCCTGAAGGGGATCTTCAAGCTGCTGGCGGCGGACGTCTACGAGGTCCTTGCCATCGAGGCGGCGCAGGAGGAAGCGGGCGTGACCGCGGCAACCGCCGGGCGTCCAGGACGACGGGCGGCCGCGTCCGATCCGGTCTTCACCATGAAGGCGCTTCAGGATCTCTCCGCCCGCATCCACAGCGCCGACTCACTCGAACGGCTGATCGATTCGATCCTCGCCGGCCTCGACGAGAGCTTCGGCTTCAGCCACTCGATGATCCTGGTCCCGACCGAAGAGGAAGGCGTGCTCGTCACGATCGCCACGCGCGGCTACGCCGAGAACGGCGCCGGCGCCGAGGCGCGTTACGGCGAAGGCATCATCGGGCTGGTGGCGGAGGCGCGCAAACCGATCCGCATCTCCGGCCTGCTGCGCGAGATGCTCTACGCCTACGCGGTCCACAAGCGCGCGCAGGAGCAGGGACTCTGCCCGCCGGAGCGCCGGATTCCGCTGCCGGGCCTGCCGCGGCCGGAAAGCCAGCTTGGAGTCCCGCTGATGGTGCGCGGCGAGCTCGTTGGCGTGCTGTGCATCGAAAGCGAGGCGCCCTACCGGTTCCACGAGGAAGACAAGGCGTCGATCGAGCTGCTCGGCAGCTACCTCGCCATCGCGATCCAGAACATGCAGCTGCAGGAGGCAGCCGGTGAACCTCCGCCAGCTCCCGGCGCACCGCTCGCAGCCGGCAGCTCCGAACGTTCGGCCGCCAGGCCCCGGGCGGCCGCCGATCAACGCGATGTCGTGTACTACGAGGCGGACGAGTGCATCCTCGTCGATGGCGAGTACCTCATTCGCAGCCTGCCTGCGAGGATCCTGTGGAAGCTTCTCACCTCGCGCGAGCAGCAGGGTCGCGCCGAGTTCACCAACCGCGAGCTTCGGCTCGACAAGTCGTTGAACCTGCCCGACTGGAAGGACAACCTGGAAAGCCGGC
>DATDHP010000208.1:0-10149 GCA_036521515.1 Vicinamibacterales bacterium | reverse complement strand
GGCGGACTGATCGAGCAGGTGGCACGCACGTTCGGCGTGAACTGGCCGCATCTGTTCGCCCAGATCGTCAGCTTCAGCTTTGTCTGCCTCGTTCTGTACGCCTTCGCCTACAAGCCGATTCTGCGGATGCTGGAGGCGCGGCGGCAGCAGATCGCGAGCGGCCTGGCCAACGCCGAGAAGATCCGGGAGAAGCTCGCGCGGATCGAGGTCGAGCGTCAGAAGGTGCTGACCCAGGCCAACGAGGAGGGCAGGCAGTTGATTGTGGAGGCCCGCGCCGCCGCCGCTCGCATCGAGGCCGAGGAGATCAAGAAGGCGACGGCGGCGGCTGAACAAATCCTGATACGAGCGCGCGAGGCGACCGCACGCGACCGCGCCCGCCTGCTTGCCGAGCTCAAGCGCGAGGTCGGACGGCTTGTCGTGGAGACGACGGCGACCGTGACCGGAAAGGTCCTGACGGCGGACGATCACCGTCGCCTCGCCGAAGAAACGGCCCGGCACCTGGCGGCTTAGACATGAAAACGAGCAAAACAGCGAAACGGGCGGCGCGATATCTGTTCCGCCTCTGTCTCGTTGACGGCGCACTGGATGAGAGAGGTGTCAGGCAGGTCGCGCAGCGGCTCGCGGAATCGAGACGCCGCGGCGCGATAGCCGTCCTCTCCGATTTCCGGAGACTGGTGAGGCTGGATCGCGATCGACGCACCGCCCTCGTCGAGAGCGCCTCGCCCCTGGCGCGTGACCTGCAGGAGGACATTCAGGCTGACCTGGCCCGTGTCTACGGCGCCGGGCTGAACACCTCGTTCGCGCTGAACCTGGACCTCATCGGCGGCGTGCGCATCCGGGTCGGCAGCGACGTGTACGACGGCACCGTGCGGGCGCGGCTGGCCGCGCTGGCCGCGCGCCTGTGAACTGGGGATAAAGACCAATGATCGACCTGGTGCAGGAAATCGAAGCTCAGATTGCGGGCGCCAAAGCCGCCACCGTCAAACAGAGCGTCGGCGTCATTCGCGAGATCGGCGACGGCGTCGCACGCGTCGAAGGCCTTGCCGATGTCATGCTCAACGAGATGCTCGACTTCGGGCGCGGCATCACAGGCCTGGCGCTGAACCTCGACGAGACCGAGATCGGCGCGATCGTCCTCGGCGACTATTCCCGGCTGCAGGAAGGCGACGAGGTGCACGGGACCGGCAAGCTGCTGCAGGTCCCCGTCGGCAAGGGGCTGCTCGGCCGCGTCGTCAGCACGCTCGGCGAACCGCTGGATGGAAAAGGGCCGATCGCCAGCGACGTCGCCTATCCGGTCGAAAAGCTCGCCCCGGGGATCATCCGGCGGCGGCCGGTCGGGCAGCCGGTGCAGACCGGCATCATGGCCATCGACGCGATGATCCCGATCGGCCGCGGACAGCGCGAGCTGATCATCGGCGACCGCTCGACCGGCAAGACGACGATCTGCATCGATACGATCATCAGCCAGGCGCGTCTCAACAGGGAGGCCGAGGCCGCCGGCGACACGACGTACCGGCCGCTGTACTGCATCTATGTGGCAATCGGCCAGAAGCAATCGACGATCGCCCGCATCGTCGCCGTGCTCGACGAGGCCGGCGCACTGCCGTACAGCATCATTCTGGCGTCGCCCGCGTCGGATTCCGCCACCAGCCAGTACCTCGCGCCGTTCGCCGGGGCCGCAATGGGCGAGTGGTTCATGGACAACGGGATGGACGCGCTGATCGTGTACGACGACCTGTCCAAGCATGCCGTCGCCTACCGCCAGGTGTCGCTCGTGTTGAAACGGCCGTCGGGACGAGAGGCCTATCCCGGCGACGTGTTCTACCTGCACAGCCGGCTGCTCGAACGGGCCGCGCGCGTCGGCGAACAGTATGGCAACGGGTCGCTGACGGCGCTGCCGGTCATCGAAACGCAGGCCGGGGACGTGTCCGCGTACATCCCGACCAACGTCATCTCGATCACGGATGGACAGATATTCCTGGAAACAGACCTGTTCTACCAGGGCGTTCGGCCGGCGATCTCGGTCGGCATCTCGGTGTCGCGAGTCGGATCGGCGGCACAGCTCAAAGCCATGAAACAGGTCGCGGGGCAGCTCAAAGGCGACCTCGCCCAGTTCCGCGAGCTGGCGGCGTTCGCGCAATTCGGGTCGGAGCTGGATGCGGCGACGCAGGCGAAAATCGACCGCGGCAAACGCATCATCGAGGTGTTCAAGCAGCCTCAGTACAACCCGGTTCCGGTCGAGGTGCAGGTCGCCGTGATCTGGGCGGTCCAGAACGGCTACGTGGATGACGTGGCGGTGGAGCGGATCAAGGACTACCAGGCCGAGTGGACCGACTTTCTGACCACGCGCAAGGCCGGCGTGCTCCGGCGGATCGCACAGGAGAAGGCGCTCGGCGGCGAGCTGACGGCCGAGCTGAAGGCCGCCGCCGATCAGTTCAAACAGACCTGGGCGTCGGCGCGCCCGGTGGCCGTTCGCCTGAACGCCGAGAGCTGATTTCGGGGACGAAGCCGTGCACAGCCCCCGCGACCTCCGCCGCCGGATCAAGTCCATCGGCGCCACCGCGCAGATTACCCGGGCGATGCAGATGGTGGCGGCATCGAAGATGCGCAAGGCGCAGCAGGCCGCCATCGCCACGCGACCGTTCGCGCGGCTGTTGTATCGCATCCAGCGCAACGCCACCACCCAGGCCGTCGGCTTCACGCATCCGCTGCTGGAGGTGCGCGACGTCCGCAGGCGCGCGGTCATTCTCGTCGCCGCCGACAAAGGGCTGTGCGGCGCGCTCAACACCAACGTCTTCCGCATGGCGGCGCAGTTCGATGCGCGCTCGACGATCTTCGTCACCGCCGGCCGCAAGGCGGCGCAGTTCGTGGCCCGCACCGGAAGGGCGCTCGCCGCGGAGTTCGCCTACGGCGATTCGCCCGCCTATCCAGAGGCCAGGGCCATCGCCGGCCTTGCCCGCGACCTCTTTCTGAAGGGCGAGGTCGATCAGGTACAGATCGTCGCGACGCGCTTCGTCAATACGCTCACCCAGGAAGCGGTCTGCATCGAGTACCTGCCGGTGGGAGAGATCCGCGGGTTGAAGGTCCCCGGGGTGGAATCGGAGGAGGCGGCGGCCGCCGAGACCGACGAGGCGGTGTTCGAGCCCAACGCCGAAGCGCTTCTCGACTATCTGCTCGGGCACTATCTCAACATCTACGTCTACTACGTGCTGCTGAACGCCAAGGCCAGCGAGCAGAGCGCCCGCATGGTGTCGATGAAGAACGCCACCGACAGCGCGGAGGGCCTGATCGAGTCCTTGACGCTCGAATACAACAAGCTCCGGCAGGGCGCCATCACCACCGAGCTGCTGGAGATTGCCGGCGGCCGGGCCGAATGATCCCGCCAGGCGCCGGCGAACCATGTCGCAAGCAGGCCAGAACATGAACATCGGCAAAGTCGTTCAGGTCGTCGGTCCGGTCGTGGATGTCGAGTTCCCCGACGCGCTGCCACCGATTTTCAACGCGCTGAAGGTCGACTTCACGGTCCAGAACCAGCCGGTCACGGTGACGCTCGAGGTCCAGCAGCACCTCGGCGACAAATGGGTCCGGGCCATCTCGATGTCCGGCACCGAGGGCCTCAAGCGCGGCTTCGCGGTGGCCGACAGCGGCGGGCCCATGGCGATGCCGGTCGGCGAGGGCGTGATGGGCAGGGTGTTCGACGTAACCGGAAACCCGGTCGACGAGCGCGGCCCGGTCAAGGCGGACAAGTACTATCCGATCCATCGCCCGCCGCCACCGCTGGTCGACCAGTCGACGTCTCCACAAGTGCTGTCGACCGGCATCAAGGTCATCGATCTGATCTGCCCCTTTCTGAAGGGAGGCAAGGTCGGCGCCTTCGGCGGCGCCGGCGTCGGCAAGACGGTCGTCATCATGGAGCTGATCAACAACATCGCCAAGCTCCATGGCGGCGTCTCGGTGTTCGCCGGCGTCGGCGAGCGCACCCGCGAGGGGAACGACCTCTACCACGAGATGTCGCAGGCCGGCGTCATCGACCAGGAGAATCTCGGAGCGTCCAAGATCGCGCTGGTCTACGGACAGATGAACGAGCCGCCGGGTGCGCGGCTGCGCGTGGCTCTCTCGGGCCTCGCCATCACCGAATACTTCCGCGACGAAAAGAACCAGGACGTGCTGCTCTTCATCGACAACATCTTCCGGTTTTCCCAGGCCGGCGCGGAGGTCTCGGCGCTGCTCGGCCGCACGGCGAGCGCTGTCGGGTACCAGCCGACGCTCGCCGCCGAAATGGGTGTGCTCCAGGAGCGCATCACCTCGACCAAGAAGGGGTCCATCACCTCCTTCCAGGCGGTCTACGTGCCGGCCGACGACCTGACCGACCCGGCGCCGGCCACGACGTTCGCGCACCTGGACGCGACGATCGTCCTCGAGCGCTCGATCGCCGAGCTGGGCATCTATCCGGCGGTGGACCCGCTGGCCTCGACCTCACGCGCCCTGGCGCCCGAGATCGTGGGTCAGGAGCACTACGACGTGGCGCGACGCGCACAAAAGACACTGCAGCGGTTCAAGGACCTGCAGGACATCATCTCCATCCTGGGCATGGACGAGCTGTCGCCGGAAGACAAGGTGACGGTGTACCGGGCGCGCAAGATCCAGCGGTTCCTCAGCCAGCCGTTCAGCGCGGCGCAGGCGTTCACCGGCCGCGAGGGCAGGCAGGTGCCGGTCGCCGACACCGTGCGCGGCTTCAAGGAGATCCTGGAAGGCAAACACGACAACGTCCCCGAGGCCAGCTTCTACATGAAGGGCGGCATCGAGGAGGTCACTCAATCGTGAATCGTGATTCGTGATTTCGGGCGGCATCACAAATCCCAAATCACGAATCAATCACGAATCACGAATCACGAATCAGGAATGATATGACGCTCAGGCTGGACATCGTCACGCCGCAGGCGACGGTCTTCTCCGAGGACGTCGACATGGTGACCCTGCCGGGCGTCGAGGGGCAGATGGGTGTGCTCCCGCAGCACGTCCGGCTCATCACGCAGATGGTCCCGGGCGAGATCATCGTGACGAGCGCCGGGCACGACAGGTTTATCGCCGTCGGCGAGGGGCTCATCGAGATTACCGGCGACCGCGTGGCGATCGTGACCGACATGGCCATTCCGGCCGAGCACATCGACGAAGCCAAGGTCGAAGAGGCGCGTGAGCGCGCCGCGGCCCGTCTCCGCGAAAAGATCTCCGACGAAGAAGTCGCCTCCGTGAACGCCTCCCTCGCCCGTTCGCTGGCGCAGCTTCAGGTCAGGCGGCGCCGGAAGCGGTAATCGACCATTCGTGAAGGTGGGAAGGTGGTTCACATGACCGGTGATCGAAGCCGATCGGCCGCTGCCCGTTGAAGCGGTGCCGTACACGCCGGCCGCGAAACCAGGAGAATGAGCGCGCCCGATGTTCCAGCTCGCGCCGGTCTGGTGACGATCACGATAGCGCCCGGCGGATGAGCGCTGCCGCACCGTCCTGCCGGCCCTCCTTGCGCCCGGCATCCTGAGTCCGCAGCCCGACGTCCAGATCGGCGCGCCGCAGCGTGAACGAGAACGAACTACCCTTCCCCAATTCGCTTTCCGCCCAGATCGTCCCGCCATGGGCCT
This sequence comes from Vicinamibacterales bacterium, assembly GCA_036521515.1. Taxonomy (GTDB): domain Bacteria; phylum Acidobacteriota; class Vicinamibacteria; order Vicinamibacterales; family UBA2999; genus Gp6-AA40. Next base: position 4,516 of record DATDHP010000208.1, on the reverse strand, counting down.
CCACGATGCCCTTGGCAATGGAGAGTCCGAGGCCGCTGCCCAGGTGCTTGGTCCGCGGCGCCTGCCAGAACCGATCGAAGATGTGCGACAGGTGTTCGGGTGGAATGCCGAGCCCGGTATCTCTCACGCTCACCGCGACGGCGTCACCTTGCTGCCAGGCCGAGATCCGCATCGTCCCGCCCTCCGGCGTGAACTTGATGGCGTTTCCGATCAGGTTCGACAGCACCTGGCCAATCCGATGGGCGTCGATGGCGACCTCGGGAAGGTCCGGCGGCAGGTGGACCTCGAACTGCTGCCGCTTGGCCCCGGCGGGCACTTTCATGCGGTCGACGATCGCCATGACCACGCGACTCAGGCTGTCCGCCCGCGTCTCGACCGAGAAGGTGGCGCTGTGAATTCTGGCGAAATCGAGGAGGTCGTCGATCAGGAGGTGCATGTCGTCGACGGATCGTTGAATATCGTCGGCGAGCTCACCCAGCTTGCGCTTGTCAGTCCCCTCGGATTGGCGGAGCAGATGGGCGACGAGCCCGATTGTCACCACCGGGTTCCTCAGATCGTGAGAGACGATCGCCAGCACGTCGTCGCGGGTCTTGACGGCGCGTTGCGCCTCCGCGAACAGCCGCGCGTTGGCGATAGAGAGCGCCGCCCGCTGCGCAAGCTCGTCGGCCACGCGGACGTCCGCCGGGCCGTACACCCGGGATGACGACGAGGAGACGAGCGTCACCACGCCCAGGAGCGATCCGTGCGCGAGCAGCGGCACGGCGACGACGGATGTCAGGTTGGCCGCGCGAAGCGCTCGCAGATCCTCTTCGGCGGGCGAAAGCGACGCGAGGGTCTCCGCCGACAGGCGCTCGATGACCACCGGCCGCCTGCTTTCGAGAACCGACCTGACGAGTTGAGGATGGCTTCGTTCGAGCGGAGCCCGCATGAACATGTCACAGAGCCACGTCTTCGAAGGGTCCCGGCTCATGACGGTCAGCCGGCGGACCCTCCCGTCTTCGTCGACGACATCCACGATGCACAGGTCCGCGAGATCCCGGACGACCAGGCGCGCGATGCTGGCCAGCGTATCCTCGGCGTCGAGGGTCAGGCTCAGCACCGCCCCGAGGTCGGCCAGGAACCGCTGCTCGCGCTCCACCCGCTTCTGCTCGGTGACGTCGCGAAGGGCGAGCGTCATCACCAGCGTGCCGTTGATGTCGAGCTTCGATATCGCCGCGTCGCAGGGAAACTCCTCGCCGGTCTTGCGCCGACCGAAGATCTCGCCCGGCTCGCCCATCGCGCGCGCCGACTCGCGGCCCGACGCGAACCTGGCGACCTGCTCGCGGTAGGCGGCCTGCTGGCGCGGGGGAATCAACAGGTCGAGCGTCGCCCCGATCGCCTCCGCCCGCGAATGACCGAAGATTTCCTCGGCGGCCTCGTTGAACAACGTGATGCGCTGGTCGCGGTCGATGGAGATGATCGCGTCGGGTGAGGCGGAGACGATCCCGGCGAGCTTCGCCTGGGAGAGGCGAAGCTCGTCCTGCGATTCGCGCAGCCGGCCCTGCGATCGCCGGAGATCGGAAATGTCTCGAACGACGGCGCCCATCCCGAGCACCCCGCCTGTTTCACCCTCGCGGATCATGAAGTGCTCGTCGGACACCGGGATCGCGTCGCCGGTCTGCCAGTGTCGAAAGAAGGTCTCCCCCTTCCACGTACCGTCCTCGACCAGGGACGCGCCGATGACATCGGACGCGAACGAGCGCAGACCCGGAGTGTAGTAGTCGGTCACGTGCGTCTCCTCGACCGCGCAGTCAGGCGGCAGGCCTACCATCCGCCGGCCCGCCGGGTTGAGGTACGTGGGTGTGCCGTTCGCGTCCGCGATGCTGATGAAGTCGGAGGAGCTCTCGATCAGCCCGGCAAACACGCGGCGCTCCGCGACGGCCTTCTGCAGGTCGTCGTTCGCTCTCCGGCACTCGGCAAGCGCGGTCCGCGTCCGCAGCTCGTCCCGTTCCTGCCGTGCGGCCAGCCACGTCGTCTGCAGCACGAGGGCGGCCATCACGACAGCGAAGAGTGCTGCCTGGATGCCGGCGTCGTACCAGCCCGCAACCACTCCGAGGCGGGTCAACACGCCGACCACCGGCGGCGCGACGAGACCGACGAGGAGTATCCGTCTTGCGATGCCGCCGCGAGTGTCGCTGGAGAAAACTGACATCATGCCCTCCGCCGCCGAGCAGAAGCGTCGCGCCAAGCCCGATGGCCTGTCTTCGGGCTGTCGCGCTCCTCCTGGTCGAACGCGCAGACGCTCGGGGGGGCGGGCGGATTCACGCTTCCACCCGATCGGCGTCGTCAGTGCGTATCAGCTTGGGCACGAGGCTGACGAGCACGGCCATGCCAATGCCGAGGACTGTTTCGATGATACGCCACGGCCGCAATCAACACGGCGATGGAAACCAGCTCGAACTTCGCCAGCGCGAACAGCCCCTGTCGATTCTTCTGCGTTCAAGACGTTACTAATGTCATCCACGTCGGTCTACCGCGGGCCGCCGCCCACGAACACATCGGGCCCTGTAGAGCCGCCGCCCCATCGTGCTCCCGACGTGGGCACGCCCACGCCGATCCCGCCTTCAACGCATCCGGATGCGCCCATCGCGGCGAGCGCGACGAGCGCGCATGCCAGTAGCCGCGTCGTCCATCTCATGGCGTGGCTCCGGTCTCGAATGGAAATCTCTGCAATGCCACCGGGGCGCCGGTGGGATCGAGCACAATTGCCAGCGAGCCGTTACGCACGTCGGGCCGCGGCTGGAGCACCACGCTCCCGCCCAGTTCCACCGCACGCGCCGCCATCGCGGCCGGATCGGCGACACGCACGTACGGCAGCCACGCCGATGTCTCCCGATCCCAGGGACTGCGGAAGAGGCCGGCACGCGGACGATCGGCCGTCAGCAGGTAATAGGTGAAGTCATTGCGCTCCTTCTGGACTTCGTGCCGGTAACCGATGACGTCGCCGTAGAACTTCAGCGCCGCGTCAGTATCGCGCGCCACGTACTCCATCCAGAGCCATCGATTGAGCGCGGGAGGGTGCTCGTCTTCGAGGAGGGGACCGCGGTTTGCCAGGCCGAGCGCCGCGCCCTGCGCATCGGCAACGACCGCGACGCGCAGGTCTTTCCGCGCATTCAACGGACCGCGGAAGACGCGACCCCCACTCCGCCGGAACGTCTCGGTCGCCTGGTCCACGTTGGCGACCACGACATAGCTGACCCACTGCGCGACTGCCGCTTCTCCTTCGCGGCGGCGGAAGGGGACGATGCCCGCGATTTGCCGTCCGTCGTGGCTGGCGATCGTGTAGCCCGGATCGATGCCTTCACCCTGCTCGAACGTCCAGCCGAACAGCGCGCCATAGAAGGCGCGGGATGCCGCGGGATTGTCGGTCACCAGGTCGTGCCAGACGAACGCGCCTGGCACTGCCTTCGAGGATGGCAGCGGCGGCGCCTGGAGCGAACGCGTCGACGTCGCCGCTGCACCCCCAAGGAGAGCAGCCGCCACGGTGAAGAGGACCAGGTAACGATGCATCGCGGTCAGCCTACCGGCGCCACCCGTCCGCGGCTATGCGCTTCCGGCACGTCATCGCCGGCTACCGCGCTGCGCGCGTGTGCGTACTAGACATCTCCTAAGGCCTGAGTCGTGACAGATGAAGCAAGTTTCTAGTAGCGAAGATCCGCCGATCCACTCGTCGGTTTGAGGCGGAGCTTCGCTACCCGCCAGGCGCTTATGGCAGGTTGAAGCGGACGGCATACTGCACACGGTGCGCCGTGCCGCTGTCCCCATCCTCGCCGAAGACTTCGCGGCGGCCGTAGATGTACTCGACGCCTGTCCATGCCCGGTCGCCGAGGAACCAGTACAGCAGGTTGACGGCCCCGTACTGGAGGTCCTTGTTCACCGCCGAGTTGTAGAAAGCCTCGTCCCACGTCCCGGTGAAGCTGTAGACGCCGTTGGTGGACCACCGCTCGCTCCAGAAGTGCTCATAGCCACCCATGAAGGCGGTACCGCCGACGGCGTGCAGCATGCCGTTCTCGTCGGGCACGGCGGTCAGGCCGCCACGGTAGCGGCCGATGCCCTCGCCGACGGTGAACACGCCGTAGACGTAATCGCGGCCGAACGTCGTGAACTTGGCCGACCCCATGGTGCCCCACAAGGTGACCGAGTCGGCATCGCCGTCGGCGGGTCGGAAGCGGGCTTCGCCGAGGAACGCCGACGTCGTCACGTGTCCGCGCGGCACATCGAATCGGAAGCGCGTCACGAGATCCGGCATCGGATACTCGGCCTTCCCGGGGATGCCGACCGGAACGGTGATCGCTGACTTGTTGTCCTCGACGGCAGCGGACCAGGTGATCGTCTCGGCGAGCTTCTGCGTCCAGCGCGCCTGTGCCTGGCGGATCTGCGCAAAGGCCATCGGCGCCTCGAAGTCGATGGTCCGCGGCAGGTTGTCGTCGTCCATGAAGGTGGACCAGGTCTGGCCTGCCAGCAGGCCGCCGTATCC
>DATDHP010000207.1:0-6587 GCA_036521515.1 Vicinamibacterales bacterium | reverse complement strand
TTCCAGGTGAGCGGGCTGCACTTCTTCGCGGCGGGCCTGCGGCAGGAATCGACCTACGGCGGCGACCTGCGCCAGACCGGCGCCAACTTCAGCCAGCGCCTGCGTCCGGACGGCACGATCGTGCCGAGGAACTCGCTGTTCGATCCGGCAAATAACCGCACCGACCTGCGCTTCCAGCAGCGTGTCCCGCTGCCCGGGCGCATGGCTATCGATGGCATCTGGGAGATCTTCAACGTGTTCAACCGGCCGAACTACGAAATCCAGACGGCCGAGAGCGCGGCCGACTACCTGCAGAACACGACGGGACAGTTCCGCTCGATGCAGTTCGGGTTCAGGTTCAGCTTCTGACGCTCGCATTGAGGGCCGGCGGTGGCCGGCCCTCATTTCAGTTGTGGCTTCCGCCTTCAGGCGGAAGATCGGATCTTCCGGCTAAAGCCGGAAGCCACAGCGCGGGTGGACCACTCAGGTAAACCTTCACGACGACATCAATCACGAATCACGAATGCCAAGGTGCGCCATGACAATTGCCAGAGCCAGCCTCTACGTCCTTCCTCCCGTCCTCATCGTGCTCGGATTGAGCGGTCTTCCGCTGCTCCGGGGCCGGGGCGCGCAGGGGCCGGATGGCGCCTTCCAGCTCGAAGAAGCGACCATCGCGGCCGTCCACGGCGCCATCCAGCAGGGGCGGCTCACCTGCCGCGGGCTGGTGCAGGCGTACATCGATCGCGCCAGGGCGTATAACGGCGTCAGCGACCGCCTCGTGACGAGGGACGGTGCGTCAATTGCCGCCGCGCCGGGCACCGTGCGGGCGGGCGCGCCTCTGCGGTTTCCCACCGAGACGGTTGCGGTCTCGACGTTGCTCCCGAATTTCGACCAGTACGCAGGACCTCCGATCGAGCTCGGCCGCATGGACGCCACGGCGTCGGATCCGGACGTGCAGCAGCAGTATGGGATGACGGTCGGCACTCCGGACTCCGGCCAGATCAACGCGATCGGGACGCTCAACCTCCGCGGCGAGCGGTCGGTCACGTGCAAGGGCGATCGTGACCGGCATCCTTCCTCGGGTCCGTTGCCGCCGGGCTCGCCCGCCGTGTGCGAAGAGCTCCGCAAGCAGCCGGATGCGCTCGAGCGCGCCGCGGAGCTCGACGCGCAGTACGGCACCACGCCGGATCTCGCCCGGCTGCCGATGTACTGCATCCCCTTTTCGTTCAAGGATCCGTTCGACACGATGGACATGCGGACGACCGCCGGCGCCGACGCCCGCTACGACATCGACTTTCCCGCGAGGGATCACACGCTGGTCGGCCAGCTTCGGCAGAAGGGCGCGATCATCTACGCGAAGGCCGTGAACACGGAGTACAACGGGATTCCCGCCGATCCCGGCGGCCGCCACGAGCCGACCCAGATCATCGTCTCGGACCAGGGGTACCAGCGCAGCACCTGGGCGGGCAATCCGCACAGCGCGTACGACGGCACGCGCGCGGCCTCGCTCGGCTCGAGCTCCGGCTCCGGGGCGTCTGTGAGCGCCAACCTGGTGATGTGCAGCATCTGCGAAGAAACGAGCATGTCGTGCCGCGGGCCGGCCAATCACAATTCCGTGGCGCTGATCCTGCCGCACAAGTCGATGGTGTCCTTCCTGGGCGGCGCGATCGGCGCAGACATCCACAACGACCGCGCCGGCATTCACTGCCGCAGCGTGACTGACTCCGCGAAGGTGCTCGATGCGTTGAAGGATCCGGTCAACGGGTACTACGATCCGCGCGACGTCTTCACGACCGTGTCGCGCGCCAGCGTCCTCGATACGCCATACGCCTCGCATGCGGCCGCACCGGGAGCAACCGGCTCGCTGAAGGGGGTCCGCATCGGCGTCATTCGTGAATCGATGCTGACGTTCCCTGGCGTGAAGGCGGACGAGCCGATCGCCACGGCCGCCGCGAAGGAGATCGAGGACGTCCTCGGCGGGCAGCTGGGCGCGACCCTGGTCGAGTCGGTCGATCCGCTGTGGACCGACGATCCCGACATCGAGAACATGACGACGACGTACACGCGCGCCCTCGCCGAGCTGGTGCCGGTGTTCTTTCCAGATCTTCTCTACAGGGTGACCAACGCCGGGGCCCCGCTCTTTCCCGAGTTTGCCGCGATGATCACGCCGACGGAATTCGCGCCCGGCAAGACATTCGGCTCCGGGACCATGGCGCCGATCGAGTACATGCTGGGCCTCGCCGACGGGAAGATTCCTCCGCCGAAGGCGCTGAACATCCGCACCATCCAGACGCTCGCCGAGGAGAGACAATTCAGGTTTCACGTCGCGCAGTACCTGTCGCGGCGCGCCGCCGACTGGGCGAAGCGCGGCTTCACGGAAACGCTCGTCGACTGGGCAAGCCTCAACGCGCGCTCGAAGTTCTGGAGCGACGAACAGCGGGCGACCTGGAAGAACTGGGAAGAGGTCGACACCATGCGCAGCCCGCTCGGCGAGCGCCAGGGCGTCGCCGAGCGGCTCATGCTGCGGGAGCTGCTGCGGCGGGTCGAGATGAAGGTCATTCAGGAGAACCGGCTGGACGTCGTGGTCCGCCTGCACACATCGCTGCCGCCCGGGAAGATCGGCCTGGCCCCGCAGCCAGGGCCGGCGGGAGAGACGCGCGGCGATCTCAGACTGGGCCCGTATGCCGGCGAAACCGAGGTGCTCATTCCTGCGGGCTATGTGCGAACCGTGTACGACCCGGCGTTCGTGCTGAGCCCGGACCGGCGGCGATACATCCCGACGCCGAACAACAGCACGCCGACGCCGCTGCCTGCGCCGGGACTGCCGTTCTCGCTCGTGTTCCGCGCCGAGCCGGGCGCCGAAGACCGCATTCTCAGGGTCGCATCTGCGTACGAGGCGGCGTCGAAGCGGCGCGTGCCGCCGCCCGCATTCGGCCCGCTGCGCGGAGAATCGTAATCACCTTCAATCTTCAATCTTCAATTTGTCGATCGTTGGACCGCTATGCGGCCCGGAACGCGAATTTCGTACTCGTTGCGCCCGACCGCATAGCGGTCCTAGCCGCGCGGAGCGCGGCCAGAGATACTGGCAACCAGCCGAGGGCTCTGCCAGGATATCAAGGGCAGAGCCGGGCAGAGCCCTTGGCTGGTTAGATTGAAGACTGAAGATTGAAGATGACCGGATTGCTCTACCTCATCTTCTTCCTCTCCGGCGTCAGCGGGCTGATCTACCAGGTCGTGTGGGTGCGGGTGTTCGGGAACGTGTTCGGCAACACGGTGCACTCGGCTGCGCTCGTCGTGGCGATCTTCATGCTCGGGCTTGGCGCAGGCAGCTACATCGTCGGCACCTGGGCAGACCGGCGTTATGCCGCGCGTCCCGACTCGCTGCTGCGCGCCTACGGAGTGGTCGAGCTGCTGATTGCGGTGATGGGGCTCGCCATCGCCGCGGTGCTGCCCCATCTCGGCGAAATTTCGGCGTGGATCTCGTCCTACACCCGCGAACCTTCCGGCTGGTACACGCTGTCGACGAGCTCGTACGTCGCGAGAGCTGCCGTCGCCGTAATCCTTCTCACGCCGATCACCCTCTTGATGGGCGGCACCCTGACGCTCCTGATCCGGCACCTCGTTCGACGAGACCTCGCAAACAGCGGCTGGCAGATTGCGGTGTTGTACGGCGTCAACACCGCCGGCGCGGCGGTTGGCGCGCTGCTCACGGACTTCGCGCTCGTGCCGGCGTCCGGCCTCTGGGGCACTCAGGTCGTCGCGGTGGTCCTCAATGCCGTGGCGGGCGTCGGAGCGCTCTTCCTGTCAGCACGTCCGGGGACGGTCCGTGTGAAGCCAGACACCGCGACCCGAAAGAAAAAAGCACGTGCCGAGGAGCGGCTCGTCGCTACTGCGGTGTTGCCCCAGACGACGCCGGCAATCGTCCTGACAGGCGTGGCGCTCGCCCTGGCCGGCGTTGCCGCGATGGGGATGGAGATTCTCTGGTTCCGTCACTTCACGATGCTGCTCGGCGGATTCCGCGCCGTGTTCTCGCTGCTCTTGACGGTAATCCTCATCGGCATCGGCGTGGGGTCACTGGCTGGCGGTTTCCTGCAGCGGCGGACCGGACGGCCCGGCGAGGTGTTCATGCTCGTGCAGGGACTCTTCGTCGCCGTCACGCTGGTGTGCCTCGTGCTCGTGGACGTGCGCGCGGTCGATGCGGCGGTGGCGCCGGCAGAGCGGACGGCCGACCCCACTCTTGCCGAGCTCTGGTTCAACGCGCGCCCCATGCTCCTCGAGGTTGCGCTCCCGGCGCTGCTGATGGGCTTCACATTTCCTTTGGCGAATGCGCTCATTCAGCGTGCGGAGCAGTCAGTCGGCCGTCGTGCCGGGATGCTGTACCTGGCCAACACGGCCGGCGCGGTTGGCGGCAGCCTGGCCGCCGGGTTCGTGCTGCTGCCGTCGGCAGGCTTACAGGTCAGCGCCACCATCCTCATGGGCGTGGCGGCCATCGCAATCGTACCGCTGTATCTTGCGACGCGCTCGCTCTCACCCCAGCGAGCGAGCGCCCCGGCCGGTGTCGAGGCAGGCGGCGCGGGAATGGTACCAGCCGTGGCGCGCCGCGCGGCGGCCGTCTCAGTTGCCCTCGGTGGCGGCGCGCTGGCGCTCTGGCTGCTGCTGCCCTCCGATTACGTCATCACGCGCGCGATGGGCGTCCCCCAGGGGAGCCGGCTGCTCACCATCAGCGACGGTCTCACGGAAGTAATTGCGGTCACCGAGCGTGATGGCCGGGACCGGACGCTGATGACCAACGGTCACCCGATGTCGTCAACGCAGCCACTCTCACAGCGCTACATGCGCGCGCTGGCGCACATCCCTCTCCTGTCGATGAACGAGCCGGAAAGCGTGCTGGTCATCGGCTTCGGCGTGGGGAACACCACGCACGCCGCGACGCTGCATCCCTCGGTCGCGCGCGTCGAGCTGGCCGATCTCTCGCGCGCCATCCTCGTCCATGCGAGCTACTTCCGCGACGGCAACAAGGACGTGCTCGACCACCCGCGCCTGGCGGTGTACATCAACGATGGGCGGCAGCACCTGCAGATGCAGCCGCCTGCTTCGTACGACCTGATTACGCTGGAACCCCCGCCGATCGCGTATGCCGGTGTCGGGGCGCTGTACTCGAAGGAGTTCTATGCCCTGGCGCGCACACGGCTGCGGCCTGGCGGCTACATCAGCCAGTGGCTTCCCGCGTATCAGGTGCCGGCGGAGACGACGCTCGCCATGGTGCGCGCCTTCGTCGACGTGTTTCCCGAGGCGGTGCTGTTGTCGGGCGCGGAATCCGACCTGCTGCTGCTCGGCACCACGGCGGCGCGCATCGAGATCGATCCGGAGCAGGTCGCGGCGCGGCTGGCGGGCGCCCCCGGGGTGCGCGCGGATCTGGAGCGGATCGATCTGGATGACGTCCACGAGATCGTGGGGACGTTCGTCGGCGCGCCATCGACGCTGGCGGCCGGCACGCGCGAGGCTGCGCCCGTCACCGACGACCGGCCGCTGCAGGAATACGGCGTGCGCTCGATGTTGAACTTCGGGCGTGGCGTGCCGTCGGAGATCGTCGACCTCGGCGAGGTGGCCGCATGGTGCCCGCGCTGCTTCGTGAACGGCGCGCCGGTGCCGGCTGTGGCCGCGCTCGACACCTACCTCGCGCTGCTCGACGTGGCCTATGGCGCGGCGCGCGCTGACGTGGCGCGCGTGCGGGAGGTCGCCGAACGCCAGGGGCGAGTACTCGCCGGCAGCCGCTATCTGGGCATGATCGTTCCGGAGTCCGCGGCCGTGCACAACCTGCTCGGCATCGCTCACGCTTCGGCGGGACGCCTCGACACGGCGGTCGAGGAATTTCGCGAGGCGTTGCGGCTCGCCCCCGCCGATGCGGCCGCGCACTGGCATCTTGGCGCGGCGCTCGCCTCGCAGGGGGCAGAGGAGCAGGCGGCCGTGCATCTGCGCCGGTCGGTCGAGCTCGACCCGGGCAACGGGCGGGCGCAGAACGACCTGGGCGTGCTGCTCGCCGGACAGGGGCGGCTGGAGGAAGCGATCGGCCACTTCCGCCGTGCCCTGGCGCTGGATCCCGGGTCGGCCGACGCCCGCCGCAACCTCGAACGGGCGCTGGCGCTGCGGCCGTAGGGGGCTGCGTTCTCTATAGCTTCAGGAATGCAGGATGGGAGCTGAGCGCAATCGACTCCCGGTCGAGTCCTTGGAGCGGGACAAGCGCGGCAATCGCCCTGTTTCGTTCGGTCAGAAGCACGATTTCATCGGACAGTTGAGCCGCGTACTCCGCGAGCGTTCGCGATGCCGCCGACAGCTCGAGGGTCTTCACAGCTTGATCTCCTCGGTAGTGAGCGAAGGGAGAACACGCCGCCCCTATGTCCACGATGCTGATGGCGAGTGTTACCTTCGCGGAGGAGCCGGGGATTCCTGTTCCGACCAACTCGGAGTCGGCACATCGGTTTCCAGCAGACGAGCCGGTGCATAGGAGCTCTCTACGTTCAATTCATCATGCTTGTGGATTCCTTTGATGCCGAGAGCGGTCGCACGCTGTCCAGCCTCCAATATGTTCCGCGCCGTCCGTTCAGCCC
>DATDHP010000206.1:0-30502 GCA_036521515.1 Vicinamibacterales bacterium | reverse complement strand
TCGCCGACTTCCTGCTCGGCTATCCGACGTCCGCCGTGTCAGGCAATGGTCGCGGCGACGAGAACGGCCGCACCAACTGGCTCCACCTCTACGCGCAGGACGACTGGCAGTCGCGCAGCAACCTCACGTTCAACCTTGGGCTGCGCTACGAGTTCAACCAGCACATGTACGACGTCGACAACCGGCTGTCGTCCATCGACCTGTCGGTGCCGGGCGGCCGGTTCGTGATCGCCAGCGCCGAGGACGGCACGCTCGACTCGAGCGCACAGGAGTTGCTGCCGCTCATCCCGATTCCGTACGTCACGTCCGACTCGATCGACTGGGGACGCGGGCTGATGGATCCGAGCGCAGTGCGCCTGGCGCCCCGTCTTGGCTTTGCGCTGTCGCTGGACGATTCGCGCGCCGTCATCCGGGGCGGCTACGGCATCTTCCTGAATCAGTGGGCGTACAGCGTGCAGACGGCGTTCGCGCGCAACCTGCCGTTTTTCTTCACCAAGCAGGTCGACATCCCGGCCGACGTGAGGGTGCCGACGCTGCAGACGCAGAACATCCTGACCACCAGTGCCACCGGGACCGTCGGCGCCAGCATCATGGACTACGAGTACAACGTCGAATACAGCCAGACGTGGAGCGGCGGGTTGCAGTATCAACTGCGCCCCACGACGATGGCCGAGGTCTCCTACATGGGGACCTGGACGCTCGGCGCCGACAACGGCACGGTCCGCAACGTGCCTGAACCCGGACCCGGCTCCATCCAGGCGCGGCGCCCCATTCCACAGTTGAGCCGTATCAATGCCATCAGGTTCGACGGCAAGTCGATCTATCACGGCGTGACCTTCAAGGTGGAACGCCGTCTGGCTGACAACTTTGCGTACAACGTCAGCTATACCCTCTCGCACTCGAAGGACGATGCCTCGAGTCCCGGCGCCACCGAGTCGGAGGCCAACCTTCCCCAGAATGTGCGCAACATCTTCGACGAGACCGGCGAGTGGGCGCTGTCCAGCTTCGACCACCGTCACCAGTTCATCGCCAGCGGGGTCTACCAGTTGCCGTTCTTCAGCGGCGCCGGCGGCGTGAAGGAAGCCGTCCTGGGCGGGTGGCGCACGAACGCCATCTTCATCGTCCAGGCGGGTGCGCCGTTCACGGTGAACCTGAGTGTCGACCGCGCGAACATCGGGGCCGGACCGGCGCAGCGCCCCGACCAGCTTCGCGACGCGAATCTGTCGGGCGGCGAGCGGACGCCCGAACGCTGGTTCGACACGTCGGCGTTCGCGCTGCAGGCGCCGTTCACCTTCGGCAGCGCACGGCGCAACAGCGTGGTTGGCCCGGGCTATGCGAACCTCGATTTCGCCCTCGCCAAGACGTGGGCGCTCGGTGGAACCTCGCAGCTGGAGTTCCGCTGGGAGGTGTTCAACCTGCTCAACCGGGCGAATTTCGACCTGCCCAACCGGATCTTCGGCAACGCCAACTTCGGCCGGATCTTCAGCGCCAAGACCCCGCGGGAAATGCAGTTCGGCGTCAGATTCGCCTTCTAGCAGCAGGCAGCCGGCTGCCGGCTGCCCGCTGCCCGCTGCCGGCTTACAATAACCATCGCCGCGATGCCCGTGTCGGGAAACATTCTGCTTGTCGAGGACGAGTACGCCTTGCGCATGACGCTCGGCGACCGCCTGCGCAAGGAAGGCTACGCGGTGGAGTCTGCTGTCGACGGACAGGAGGGGCTGGACAAGGCCACTCAGCTTCCATTCGATTTGATCGTCCTCGACGTCATGTTGCCGCGCCTCGACGGGTTCGCCGTCTGCCGGGGCATCAGGGCGGCGGGTCTCATCACGCCGGTGCTGATGCTGACGGCGCGCGGGCGGACCGCCGACAAGGTCAACGGGCTCAAGATCGGGGCAGACGACTACGTCACCAAGCCGTTCCAGATGCCGGAGCTGCTGGCGCGCGTCGCGGCGCTGCTGCGCCGCGTGCAGGCCAGGCCGGATCATCAGACCGACGTCTACGAGTTCGGGCGCGTCCGCGTCGACCTCCGCGGCGCCGAAGTGACCCGCGACGGTGCGATCGTGAACCTGTCGGCGCGCGAGCTGCAGCTGCTGCGCTACTTCCTCGAGAACGCCGGCGTCACGCTTCAGCGGAAGGAGCTCCTGACCCGTGTCTGGGGCTATCGCGCGACGACGTTCACGCGCACCGTCGACGTGCACGTCGCCGGCCTGCGGCAGAAGCTGGAGGACGATCCCCGGCAGCCGAAGTTCTTCCTGACGGTGCAGGGGCTCGGGTACAAGTTCAGGCCGGAACGAGGCGAAGCGTGATCAAGCTGCAGTTCAAGCCCCGATTGGGCACGGCTGCCGCCATTGCGACCGTGGCAGGCGTCGTCGTGGCGCTTGGCGTGATCCAGTACCGCTGGAACCAGGAGGCGAGCGACGCCACCGGTGTCCGGCTCGCCGATGCGCTGCAGTTGTCGATGATCAACTGGCACCTCGATCTGTTCCGCAACCTGTCCGAGGTGTGTCTCACGATGCGCATGCCGGTTGACTCCGACCGCAGCGACGCCGAGCAGTATGCCGACCGCCTGGAGGAGTGGCGATCGCTGGCGCGGTATCCGGAGCTGGTCGCGAACGTCTACACCGTCCGGCGCACCGGACCCGAACGTGTGGAGGTCGTGCCGCTGCGGCCCGGCTCACCGCCGCTGGATCGCGCACACCTGCCGCCGGCGGTGGCGAACGTCGTGCTCGAGCTCGAACGCACATCCTCGAGCCCGAGCCAGCGCACGACCGAGGCGGTTCCGGCCCGGCAGCTCACGGAGAGCTTTTACAATATCGGTTCCGCGCTCCAGGTCTGGCGTTTCGATTCGAGCGTTCCCGCTCTCGTGCGTGCGACGCTCCCTGATGCCGAGTGGATCCTCGTCGAGCTGGACCAGCAGGTGCTGCAGCGCCGCATTCTGCCCGACCTCGCGCACCGCTACTTCCAGGGCACCGACGGCCTCGACTACGACGTGGCGGTCGTCGCGGGCGGCCCGGAGCGGCGCGTGATCTACTCGTCCGATCCCGGGTTCGGCAGCGAGGACGTGGCCGACGCCGACGGGCGGATGGATGTGTTCGGGCGCGCATCGGCGACGTCTGGATCAACGGTTCGCGTGTTCCACCGGACGTCGACCAACACCGGTCCGACCGCGGCGGTCGGCGTGAGCTGGTTTCCGCTCCTGCGCCAGGTTCCGGTGGAGGAGGATTGGCAACTCGTGGTCCGGCACCGGCGCGGCGGACCACTGGGGTTGTTCGTGGCCCAGATGCGCCAGCGCGGCCTCGCCGTGAGCTTCAGCGCGCTGCTCGTCCTGGTGCTGAGCCTGTCGATGCTGCTGGTGACCACGATCCGCGCCCAGCGTCTCGCCCGGCTGCAGATGGACTTCGTCACCGCGGTCTCTCACGAGCTCCGTACGCCGTTGACGATTATCGGGTCGGCGGCGGACAACATCGCAAGCGGCGTTGTGGATACCCACGAGCAGCTGCGGGAATACGGAAGCGTGATCGGCCATGAAGTGGGGCAGTTGTCCGGGCTGGTCGAGCGCATCCTGTTGTTTGCCTCGACGCGCGACGGCCGGCAGAAGTACGTGCTGGAGCCGCTGACCCCTGCGGCGATCGTCGAGAGCGTCCTCGCGGGTACTGAACGACTGATTCGCGCAGCGCAGTTCACGGTCGAACGCGACGTCCAGGCGAACCTGCCGGCTGTGACGGGAGACCGCATTGCCGTGTCCCAGTGCCTGGAGAACCTGGTGACCAATGCGCTGAAGTACGGCCAGGAGAAGAGATGGATCCGGCTGCGCGCGGCATTGGCGCCCGAGGAGAACGGCAAGGCGGACGCGGTCGAGATCAGCGTGTCCGACGGAGGGATGGGGATCGACGCTGATGACCTTCCCCACATCTTCGATCCGTTCTACAGAAGCCGCTCGGCGCAGAGAGCGCAGATTCACGGCACCGGTCTCGGCCTTGCCGTGGCGAAACAGATCGCCGGGGCCCTGGGAGGTTCGCTGACGGTCACCAGCGTCAGCGGACAGGGCAGTACCTTTACACTGCGGCTTCGTCGGTTCGACGCGCTCGCGTCCGAACTGTCCGAGGACGGAACGGTGCTGCTGACGACTCCTTATATCCTTCACCAGCCGCAGCGGCGGAGGGGGTGACGCAACCCTTTCCCATGCTAGATTAATGTCGCCTTAAACCGTCCTGGTTCAAGCTGTTATCCCGCCGCGAGGAGTTTCATGATGACGGGTATGACTGTCCGTTTCGTCCTGTTCCTGGCGTGCGCGCTGGTGTTGACGCCTGGCTTCGTGCGGGCCCAGGGGCACGTGCACGGCCCCGCGAGCGGCATTCCGAAAGGCATCCCGCAGTTCTGCGGGCAGCCCGATACCACGTCGGTGACGAGCGGTGCCTGGTCGAATCCCGCGACCTGGTCCACCGGCAGGGTACCGGGCGCGGGCGATGCCGTCCGGATTGCCGCCGGCATGACGGTCACGTATGACGTCGTCAGCGATGCGGCGCTCGACTGCATCAACGTCGAAGGGACGCTGGCGTTCCGCACGGATGCGAACACGCGCATGAAGGTCGGCACGGTCACCGTGCTCGCGTCAGGGACATTCGCGATGGGGACGCCGGCGCGTCCCGTGGCTGCCGGCGTCACGGCGGAATTCATCACCGCCGACGTGCCGATCGATACCGCCGTTGATCCGGAACAGCTGGGAAGGGGGCTCGTCGGCCTCGGCACCGTCACCGTGTCCGGCGCTCCAAAGAGCGCCACGTTCGTCCGTCTGGCCGCGGAACCGATGGCCGGACAGACCACGCTCGAGCTCGAGGAGGCGGTAACGGGGTGGAACGTCGGCGACAAGCTCGTGATTCCTGACACGCGCCAGTTACGGCAGAACGAGCGCGCCGACAACTACAAGCCGCAATGGGAAGAGTTGACCATCGCGGCGATCGCCGGCCGCACGATTACGCTGGCGAAGCCGCTGTCGTACGACCACCGCGGCGCGCGCTCGGGCGATGAAGCCCTGGAGTTCCTGCCGCACGTGGGCAACCTCACCCGCAACGTGATCTTCCGCTCCGAGAACCCGGCCGGCACGCGCGGCCACACGCTGTTCACTCAGCACCCCACGGTGGACATCCGTTACGCGCTCTTCAAGGACATGGGCCGCACGCGCGTCGGCGTGCTCGACAACACCGAGTTCGCCAACGACGGCACCCTGCGGCGCGTCGGCAAGAATCAGATCGGCCGCTACTCGATCCATTTCCATCATTCGTTCGGACCGAGGACGACGCCGGAGAGCGGCTACCAGTACACGCTCATCGGCAATTCGATTGACGACGCGTCGAAGTGGGGCATCACGATTCACAACACCCATTACGGCCTGGTGCGCGACAACGTGGTCTACAACTCGCGCGGCGCGGCCATCGTGGCCGAGGATGGTACCGAGAGCTTCAACGTGTTCGAGCACAACTTCGCGCTGCGGTCGGAAGGGTCGGGCGAGTTCGCCCCGCGCAGCGGCTACGGCGGCGCGACCAACGATCCCGGCGGCGAAGGCGCCGGCTTCTGGCTGCGCGGGCCGAACAACGTCCTGCGCAACAACGTGGCAGCGAACGTGGACGTGTTCGGCTACGGCATCGCCGCGGGCGGACTCGGCACGGTGCACATCCCGAAATTCAAGGGCGCCGACACGTCGAAGGCAGGCGAGTTCGTGGAGATCGACACGACCGACGCGCCTGTCCTCGAGTTCACCGGCAACGAGGCCTACGGCGCGATCCAGACCGGTGTGGCCATCGGGTGGAACGGCACGCTCGCCGACTCGCGCGTGTGGCACACCTCGCGCCACGCGTTGACGGCGTTCCCGACCGACCGGCTCGTCGTCGATGGATTCGTGGCGCGCGGTGACTCCGCCGTGCTCCGCGGCCAGTTCGAGAACCCGACCGGCATCTGGTTCAGCAACTACGCCGCCAAGACCGTGACGGTGCGGAACGCGAACGTGCAGGGCATGCGCGTGGGCGTGGCGAGCCCGTTCTTCGCCAAGACCGACACGGAGCCGGGCCGCGGTGATGGCGTGGCCACGGTCGAGAACAGCTACTTCCGCGACTACGTGGGCGTGGCTGTCGCGACCGCGTACTCGCCGGCCACGACGACGGCGCCGATCAAGAAGGCGATCGTCCGCAACACCCGGTTCGAGCCGCTCACCGGCGTGGCGGCCTCGCAGTACCCGGCGGCCGCCATCTCGATGAACTACGGGATGTCCGCCGGCGACAAGGATCGTCGCGACCCGATCATCGTCTACGACTTCAACGGCAAGCCGGGCGATACGTTCCGGGTCTTCTACTCACACGAGATGCCGGCGGTCGCCGCCCCGGCCTGCAACGTCCCGCGGGCCGACATCGGCGGGTACGTCTGCACCGGCGACGACGCTTCCCAGGAATCGCGCCGCTAGCGCGGAGCTCAAAACCCAACGTCAGGATGGGCCGGCTAAAGCCGGCCCGAATCACGAATCACGAATGTACACTTAGGCGTGACCGCTGAGGCGAGCCGGCTGGTCGGCGTCATCCGCGTCGGCCATGGGCCTGACACTCGCGCGCACGATCGCGCCGCCACCGAGGAGCCGCTCGAAATTCGCCTGGGCGCGACGCCGTTCGTCGTGATCATGCGGACACCGGGATCCGACCGCGAGCTGGCGGCCGGTTTTCTTCTCTCCGAACGCCTGGTTCGTGGCCCCAAGGACATCGGCACGATACGGCACTGCACGGATGGTGACGAGGCGGCGCGCGCCAACGTCCTGAATGTCTGGCTCGCAGGCGCCGCGGCGGAACGCGCTGCCGGGAGGGTGGCGGAGCGGCGCCTCGTCACCGCGAACAGCTCGTGTGGTGTGTGCGGCCGCCGTTCGATTGCGGACCTCATGGACGCGGTGCCGACGATCGACGGGGCGTGGAAAGTGAGCCGGGCGGTCATCGCATCGCTGTCCGAACGGCTGCGCAGCGCCCAGCGCACCTTCGACGAAACGGGAGGCCTTCACGCGGCGGGCCTCTTCGACCTCGAAGGGACGTTGCTCAGGGCGGCCGAAGACGTCGGCCGCCACAACGCCGTCGACAAGGTGATCGGCGGCGAGGTGCTCGAGGGGCGCGTGCCGATGGACGAACGCATGCTCTTCGTGAGCGGTCGCACCTCGTTCGAGATCGTCCAGAAGGCGGTCGTCGCCGGGATTCCACTCGTGGCGTCCGTGTCCGCGCCGTCGAGCCTGGCGATCGACGTCGCGCGTGAAGCAGGGGTCACACTGGTCGGGTTCGTCCGCGGCGACAGGTTCAACATCTACACGGCGCCGGATCGTGTGCAGACGTGACTCCGCGTCTCCGCATGTCCGCGGCCCGTCCGGGTGAGTGATGTTTCGAAGCTGGGTCTCCCTCGTCCGCAACGGCCTGACTACAACGCCGTCGTGACGGTCGAGTCCCTCGGAGATCGCGATGCAGCGATGCGGTGACTACCGGGTGTCGGTCACGAAGGACTACCTGGTCTTTGCCTCGGCGCATTTCGTGACGTTCGCCGGTCATCGTTGCGAGGGGCTGCACGGGCACAACTATCGCGCGCGCGTCACGGTGGAAGGCGCACTCGACGAGGAGAGCTGGCTGGTGTTCGACTTCGTCGTGCTCAAGCGCATCATGCGCCGGCTCTGCGAGGAGATCGACCACAAGGTGCTCCTCCCGCTCGAGAACCCGAAGCTGCAGGTGGCCGAGGTCGGGGAATCGGTGACCGTCGCCTACGAAGGCAACCCGCGCTACGTGTTCCCGCGGATCGACTGCGCGCTCCTTCCCGTGCCGAACACGACGGTGGAGATGATCGCCAGGCTCCTCACCGATCGTCTCCGCCGCGAGCTCGAGGCGAAGGGCGCACGCGGGCTCACGGCGATCGAGATGGAAATCGAGGAGAACTTTGGACAGTCGGCCGTGTACCGCGTGCGGCTGCCCTGAGGCAGGATGGCGTGTATGGCAAACAAGCTGCAGACTTACGACGCGCCCGAGATCGTCGACCGCCTTGCATCGCTACCCGGTTGGCGCTTCGTGGACGGAGTGATCCAGCGGAGCTACAAGACCGACGGGTGGCCGACGACGCTGATGTTCGTGAACGCGATCGGGTACTGTGCGGAAGGAGCCGACCACCATCCCGACCTGAAGGTCTCGTGGGGAAAGCTCGTGGTCGCGCTCTCGACACACAGCGCCGGCGGTGTCACTGACAAGGATCTCGATCTCGCCCGCCGCATCGAGGACATTGCGCGCTGGCACCCGGCCGTGAAAGGGGAATGAGCTCGAACAGAGACATACCGTTCACACTTCTGTGTTCTCTCTTCTCTGTTCGTGTTCAGGTTCAATGTTCAGTTCCAGGTTCTCGGTTCGGGGTTCTCGGTTCGGGGTTCTCGATTCAGGGTTCCCGGTTCGGGTTCCCGGTTCGGGGTTCCCGGTTCGGGGTTCCCGGTTCGGTTCTCGGTTCACGAGAACGTCGAACCTTGAACCAGGAACCGAACCGCGAACCTTGAACACGAACCGAGAACCGGGAAACCGAGGACTGAACCGCGAACCTTGAACACGAACTGAGAAGCCAGAACCTGGAAGTGGGAACGACATGGTCTCAGGTGGTAAGTGCGATCCGCCGCTGTTCGTAGTACGTGGAGAGCACGACGTTGGCGGCGACGATCGTCACAAGCTGTTCGGCCACCGCACCAAGCTGCTTTCCTGAAACGCTTGCGTACAGCTCGCTGTCGGATAGCCCCGTGTACATCCGATTCCCCACGCAGCCCATGCTGCTGACGACGGCGTCGGTCAGCGAGGCGGGGATGGCCATGCACGTCGGCCGGCCGAACAACGGCTGCACCGCGATGCCGCTCCGCGTTGCCGCTTCGTGCAGCAGCATCAGGCGCCCGGGCTCGCCCACCACCATCACGGTATCGGGCTCGACCGGTGTGTCGGCGAGCGGCGCGTAGACGATCACGCCGGGCGTGACGGGAAGACGCGGGATGCCCGGCACTTCGTCCATGCGGAGGTAGCCGATCTCGGTCATCCACGCCAGCGTCTGCCTCAGCTCCGGCTCGCGGTCAGGAGGAAGCGGG
This sequence comes from Vicinamibacterales bacterium, assembly GCA_036521515.1. Lineage (GTDB taxonomy): Bacteria > Acidobacteriota > Vicinamibacteria > Vicinamibacterales > UBA2999 > Gp6-AA40. Next base: position 21,387 of record DATDHP010000206.1, on the reverse strand, counting down.
ATGTTATGCGTGTAGCTGCCGATGGGGCAGTTGAAGTGGTCGCCTGGTACCGTGTAGAAGCTGCGTCCCTCGGCCGCCAGTTTCCAGAAGCTGCAACCGGACGGGAGCGACCCTGTGAATGCGGCGACGCCAGGCGGAACAGTCTCGCGGAAGGCGACCGCGATAGGGCGACGGCGGAGACCGAGGGCCCCGGTGAGCAGCTGTTCTATGTGCGCGTAGTCAGGCATAGGAAGGGATCGGGAATCAGGGATCGGGGATCAGGGATCAGGGATCGAGGATCCGGACCTAAGCATACTCCTAGCCCGATCCCCGATCCCCGATCCCAGCTAAAATCCCCCCGGATGCGGGTACTGGTTGTCGAAGACGAACAGAAGGTAGCAAATGCCTTGCGCGAGGGGCTCGAGGGGGAACGGTACGAGGTCGTGGTCGAACGGACCGGTGAGGCCGCGTTCTTCCGCCTCAACACGGAGGGTTTCGACGCCATCCTGCTCGACTTGACGCTTCCGGGCCGCGACGGCTTGCAGATCCTCAAAGCCGTGCGTGAACGCGGCCTGAAGACGCCGGTGCTCGTGCTCACCGCGCGTGATACCGTGCAGGATCGCGTGTCGGGCCTCGACAGCGGGGCCGACGACTACCTCGTCAAGCCGTTCGCCTTCGCCGAGCTGCTGGCGCGCATCCGCGCGCTGGTGCGCCGGGGACGCGCGGCGGAGTCCCCCCACCTCGGCGCCGGCGACCTCGACATGGATCTGATCACACGAAAGGTGACGCGGTCGGCCCGTCCCGTGGAGCTGACCGTGCGCGAGTTCGAGCTGCTCGAGTACCTCCTTCGGCACCACGGCCAGGTCGTGTCGCGCGAGACGCTCGCTCGCGACGTCTGGAAGGAGTCCGCGCGCTCCACGCCGCTCGACAACGTGATCGACGTGCACATCGCGCGGCTGCGCCGGAAGGTGGACGCGGACTGCTCCGTGAAGCTGATTCACACCGTGCGCGGTGTCGGATTCATGCTGCGCGAGGGCGAGCCGTGAGCTGGTGGACCGCGCACAGCGTCCGGCGCCGGCTGACGCTGTGGTACGTCGCCGCGATGATTGTCGTGCTCGCCGTGTACGCCGCGGCCGTGTTCTCGTTCGTCAGCCACAACCTTTCCCAGTCGCTCGACCAGCAGTTGCGGCGTGATTTCCAGTGGGCGGCCGCCACCGTCGACCAGACGCGCGAGGGCGATTTCACGTGGGCCGAACCGCAGGACATCGCGGCCGAGGAGGATCGGCCGTGGGTGCAGGTCTGGAGCCAGGATGGCCAGATGGTGTTCCGGAACTCGGAAGCGGAACGCCGGCCAATCCCCGAGACGCGCGATCTGGCGCTTCGCGCGGGCACCTCGGCCGACCCGCCGGTCGTCATCCCGACGCCGGTTGCCGCCACGCGGGTCCTGTCGCGCCGCGGCAGCATCGGCCCGCAGCCGGTGGTCATCCAGGTTGCGCGCTCGGAAGCGGCAATGCGACGGAGCCTCCGCGACCTGCTGCTGATTCTCGTGCTGGGACTGCCCCTTGCCGTGGCGCTGGCCGGGATCGGTGGATACACGCTCGCGCGCCGGGCCCTCGCACCGGTCGAGCGGATGACGGACCGCGCGCGCTCGATCACGGCGGAGCGGCTCAGCGATCGCCTGCCGGTTGCGCACCCGGACGACGAGATGGGGAGGCTCGCCACGGTGTTCAACGAGACGCTGGGCCGGCTGGAGGCGTCGTTCGAGCAGATGCGTCAGTTCACGGCGGACGTCTCGCATGAGCTTCGCACGCCACTCACCGCGATCCGCAGCGTGGGGGAGGTCGGCCTGCGCGAGCACCGCGGCGACGCGGAGTACCGCTCGATCATCGGCAGCATGCTCGAGGAGGCCGATCGGCTCGCCAGCCTCGTCGACCGGCTGTTGATGCTCTCACGCGCCGAGACCGGGCAGTCGAAGTTCTCGCGCGACGACGTCGATCTCCAGGCGCTCGCGGACGAGGTCGCCGCGCACCTCGGCGTGCTGGCGGAGGAAAAGAAGCAGACCCTCGCCATCGAGTGCCTCGGAACCCCCCACGCCCGCGCCGATCGCCTCGTCCTCCGCCAGGCGGTCATCAACCTCGTGGACAACGCGATCAAGTTCAGCCCCGTGGGCGGCCGCGTCCGCATGCGCGTGGCTGACGGCGTGCGCACCGTGACGCTCGACGTGATCGACAGCGGCCCCGGCATCGACGCCGAGGCGCGCACGAGAATCTTCGATCGCTTCTATCGCGCGGCCACCGTCACCGGCGCCGCGCCAGGCACTGGTCTCGGCCTGTCGATCGCCAGGGGCGCGGTGGAAGCCAACGCCGGGCGCCTGACGCTCGAGAGCGCCGAGCCCGGCGCCTGCACGTTCCGCGTCACCCTTCCACGCCTCGATCCCCGCGCCCGGCTCAAGGCGTCCTAGCCACTCTCCGGTCTCCGGTCTCGACAGTTTTGCACGATGCGATGGTGAATCGCTTCGCAGCCACCCCGGAGATCGGTTAAGCTCTGCCGGGCGGGTTCCACGATGGCACAGCGGGAAATTGCCGACAGCGAGACTCAATCCGACCCCGTTCTGCAATTCATGCGGTTGATGTGGGCGGTCGATCACAAGCTCCAGAGCGTGTCCAAGCGGATGACGTCCCGGATTGGCCTGACAGGCCCGCAACGTTTCGCCGTGCGCTGCATCGGCCGGCGGCCGGGCCTCGCCGCCGGCGAGCTCGCCACGCTGCTCCACCTCGATCCCGGCACGGTGACTGGGATTCTCAAGCGCCTCGAAGACGCGCACATGATCGCCCGCGAGCAGGACACAACCGACGGCCGCCGGATGCGCCTGACCCTGACGCGGGCGGGCCGTGCCGTCGATCGGCGCAGCGCCGGCACCGTCGAGAACGCCATTCGCCGCGTCCTCAATTCCGCACGCCCGTCGGACCTTGCGGCCGCCGGGCGCGTCTTCCGCCGCCTCGCTTCAGAGCTTGACGCGGTGGTCGACGCGGACACGCAAGCCCCGAAACGGCGGCGGTCCTCCCGGTCCTCATGAGGCCCGTCTTCTGTAAACCATTGATTCATAGAAAGTAAGGCGCGGCCCTTCCAGGGCGAGCAGGGCGGGTCGGGCCGGTCGGGGAGTGAGGAACCCACTCGCCCCCTTGCCCTCACTCGCCCCACGCTCCCTGCCCGCCCCACCCGCCTTGACATGCTGCGCGGCGTGCCGCACCTTGTCGCGCATGCCTGCAAAGAAAAGCAAGTCCGCGAGACCTCGCCCAAGCGCGAAGCGCGAAGGCGGGCGCGCTCGCCGCGCGTCTCAACCCGTGACCCGCACGCTCGACGCCCGTCCCGACACGCTCGATTTTCGCGACAAGATGTTCGAGCCCACGCTCGTGGAAGTGCCTGTCCGGCGCCCGCTGAGCGACTACCGCCGCAGGAGAGTCCCGATCCTCGACCAGGGCCGAGAAGGGGCATGCACCGGGTTCGGCCTCGCCACGGTCATCCACTACCTGCTTCGCACCAGACAGGTGGTGCCCGATGCGGTCGCGGTCAGCCCGCGGATGCTCTACGACATGGCGCGCCGCTACGACGAGTGGCCGGGCGAAGCGTATGAGGGATCGAGCGCGCGCGGCGCGATGAAAGGGTGGCACAAACACGGCGTCTGCTCGAGCAAGCACTGGGAGTACTCGGGCAAGCAGGACCAGGGACGTTTTGCCGAACGGTTCAAGGACGCGCTGCTGCGTCCCCTTGGCGCCTACTTCCGCGTGAACCACAAAGACATCATCGCCATGCATGCGGCGATCGCGGAGACCGGAATCCTGTACACGACCGCGCAGGTCCACGAGGGCTGGAACAAGGTAGGCCCGAACGGGCAGGTCGAGTGGACCGACAAGACGAGGATTCTGGGCGGCCACGCGTTTGCGCTCGTCGCATATGACGAACGGGGGTTCTGGGTCCAGAACTCGTGGGGACCCGACTGGGGACTCGACGGCTTCTGCCGGGTCACCTATGACGACTGGCTGGCCAACGGCAGCGATGCGTGGGTCGCGCGTCTCGGCGCGCCGATCGAGCTGCGTGCGCGCGCGTCGGTCTCCATTGGAATCGGCGTCGCGGCCCAGGGCACGCGCAGCTACCTGTTCTGCGACCTGCGGCCGCACATCATCAGCCTGGGGAACAACGGACAGCTGCGGACCGACGGCACCTACGGCACGTCCGCCGAGGACGTCGAGGAGATCTTCGCGCACATCGACAGGCAGCCGTCGGGGCGCGAACGACTCCTGCTCTACGCCCACGGCGGCCTGACGCCGGAGGACTCCGCCGTCCAGAAGGTCGCCGACCTGCGCGGCGTGCTCCTCGACGCCGGCATCTATCCGGTGTCGCTGATCTGGAAGACGGACTTCTGGACCACGCTCACCAATATCCTCAAGGATGCCGTGGCGAAGCGCCGACCCGAAGGCTTTCTCGATGCCTCGAAAGACTTCATGCTCGATCGCCTCGACGACGCGCTGGAGCCGCTGGCACGCACGATCGGCGGCAAGGCGCAGTGGAGCGAGATGAAGCAGAACGCGACGCTGGCGAGCGGCGCGGGCCTGCGCGTGGTCATGGAGCAGGTCGCGAAGCTCAAGTCGAAGTATCCGGCGCTGGAGGTCCACATGGTGGGACACAGCGCGGGCTCGGTTCTCCTCGGCGGGATGATCGCGGCCATGACCGGCACGGCCAGCACGCACCGCGTCCCGATCGCCAGCTGCACGCTGTGGGCGCCGGCGTGCACCGTGGATGTGTATCGCCAGCAGTACCTGCCCGCGATCGCGAGCGGGCAGCTGGAGCGATTCAGCCTCTTCACGCTCACCGACAAGGCCGAGCGCGACGACCACTGCGCGAACATCTATCACAAGTCGCTGCTCTACCTCGTGTCGAACGCCTTCGAGACGCGGTGGCGCAAGCCGTTGTTCGGCGCCAGCGACGGCGAGCCGCTCCTCGGCATGGAGAAGTTCGTGCGCGGCCTGCCCGAGGTCGAGCAGCCGGCCGACTGGGTCCTCTCGCCGAATACGGTCGCCGTCGGTGACCGGAGTGCCGCGCGCGCCGTCGCCCACGGCGCGTTCGACGACGATCCGGCAACGCTGCAGGCGACGCTCGCGCGCATGCTCGACAAGTCGAGCACGTCGGCGAAGTTCGTGCGCCATCGCTCCGGATCGGCCAACCGGGCCCGGCGTGCGGTGCTCGCGCAAAGCTAGCCGGCAGCGGGCAGCCGGCAGTCCTTCCGCCTGAAGCCGGAAGCCACAAGTACCTGAACAAGCGTGGCTTCCGCCTTCAGGCGGAAGGTCCTTCGGACCACCCGTGCTCCACTGCCAGCTGCCGGGCCGCCGGCTGCCAGCTGTGTTAAAGTTCGCGCCATGCGCGACCAGATTTCCCGTCGCAACTTCATCAAAGGGGTGATCGCCGGTGGCGCCGTGGCCTCCGGCACCGCGTACCTGTTCCGCGGAAGCGGATCCGTCCTCGGCCAGTCGTCGCCGGCCGGGACGGGCGAGCGGTTGATCACGCTGACCGTCAACGGCCAGGCGCGACGCGTGGACGTGATGCGGCAGGAAACGCTCGCCATGACGCTTCGCTACAAGATGGGGCTGACCGGCACCAAGCTTGGCTGCGACCGCGCCGAGTGCGGAGCGTGCACCGTCCTCATCGACGATGTGCCCCACTACTCGTGCTCGGTGTTGACGCACACCGTGCGCAGCCGGCGCGTCGTCACCGTCGAGGGGCTCGCCGCCGCCGACGGCACGCTGCACCCGGTGCAGCGGGCGGTCGTGGACGAACAGGGCTTCCAGTGCGCCTTCTGCATGCCCGGGTTCGTCATGTCGGCTGTCGGCTTCTTCAAGGTCAACCCGAACCCGACCCGCGAAGAGCTCGCCCACGGGATCTCGGGCAACCTCTGTCGCTGCCAGGACTACGACAAGATCCTGACCTCCCTGATGCGCGGATCGGAATACATGCGGAGGCTGACGTAGATGGCTGACAAGTTGGTAGGCCAGAACTACACGCCGCTCGATCATGTCGCGAAGGTGACGGGCCGGGCGCGCTATGCGGAAGACTTCAGCGCCGACGGGATGCTCTTCTGCAAGCTGCTCGTGAGCCCGATGCCGCACGCGCGCGTGCGCGCCATCGACACCAGCGCCGCGCTGGCCATGCCGGGCGTGAAAGCGATTCTCACGGCCGACGACCTCCCCGATCTCAACGGGGCGGAGCGCGCGCTGACCAACGAGCCGTTCTATGCCGGCGAGCCGATCGCCGCGGTCGCGGCCGTCGACGAGCTCACGGCGGCGGAGGCGATCGAGCGCATCGAGGTCGATCTCGAGGCGCTGCCGTTCGTCACCAACGCCATCGATGCGTTGCGGCCGGACGGTCCGAGCGCGCGCGAACAGGGCAACGTCTGGGGGCCGCCTGCGCCTCCCGGCGGCGGCGGCCCGCCACAGCCTGCGCCGGTGCAGACCGTGAGATGGACCGACGAGGACTTCGTCGCGGCGTCAGCAGGCGGTCAGTTGCCGACGGGCGAGCCGGTGGAGCAGTGGGCGTACGGCGATGTCGACGCCGGGTTCAAGGAAGCGGCGCTCGTGCTCGACGAAACGTTCGTCGTGCCGTCCACCGGGCATCACCCGATGGAAACGCGCAGCGCGATGGCCTACTGGCGGAACGGAAAGCTGTACCTGCACGCGTCGACGCAGAGCGTGCAGCGCACCGTGGAAAACGTCGCGCGCTGGGTCGGCATCGAGCCGTCCGAGCTGGTGCTGATCTGCGAATACACCGGCGGCGGCTTCGGCAGCAGGGGCGGCGGCGCCGTGTCGATGGCCATCCCGGCCCTGCTGTCGCGCAAGGCGAATGCACCGGTGATGATGCGGATCAGCCGCGAAGAGGAAAGCTATATCGGGCGCACCCGCACCAACATGACCGGTCGTGCCAGGATGGGCTTCCGCAAGGATGGCCGCATCACCGCGCTGGACCTGTATATCGTGCAGGACAGCGGGGCGTACGGCCCCATGGGCGATCACCGTTCAGCCGGCAACGCGATTTCGCTGATCTATCAACCGCTGGCGATGCGGTGGCGGACGATCAACGTCCTGACCAACACGCCGCCGCATTCGCAGCAGCGCTCGCCGGGCCCGATGCAGGGTAACGGTCTCATCGAGCCGGTAATGACGAAGGCGGCGAAGCAGCTTGGTCTCGACCAGGTGGAGATCCGCAGGATCAACTCACCCGAGGGCAAGGCGCTCTTCGGCGCTCCGCTTCCGAACGGCAGCCGCGCCCATATTACGAGCGCGTTCATCAAGGAGGCGCTCGATCGCGGCCGCGAGCTCTTCAACTGGGACGAGCGCAAGGCACGCGCCGGCCAGCGTCGCGGTTCCAAGGTCCGCGGCGTGGGCGTGACCGTCGGGCCGCACGGCGCCGGATCGATCGGCTTCGACGGCTTGATGACGATTCGTCCCGACGGCAGGCTCTACGTGCAAACCGGCGTCGGCAACCTCGGCACGCACTCGATGCAGGACCTGGCGCGCGTGGCCGCCGACATCCTGGTGATGCCGTGGGACAAGGTCGACGTGATCTGGGGGGATACGAGCAAGGGCCTTCCGTACAGCTGCCTCTCGGTCGGCAGCCAGACGACGCACGCGATGACGCGAGCGAATCATGCGGGCGCCACCGACCTGAAGCGGAAGCTGCAGGAGATCGCCGCGCGGGATCTCGGCGGGTCGCCCGACGATTACGACCTTGGCAACGAGCGCGTGTATCGGCGCGGCAGCTCCGGAGGCGGACTGAGCTACGCTCAGGCGGCGCGGCGCGCCATCGAGCTCGCGGGCAAGTACGACGGTCATGAGCTGCCGGCGGACATCAACGCCGCGACGAAAGAAGCAGCGGCAGGACTGGTCGGTCTCGGCGTGATGGGCGTCGCCAAGGACAACTATCCACGCGACGGTACGACCTATTCATTCGTCGTCGGCTTCGCCGAGGTCGAGGTGGACGTCGAGACGGGCAAGGTGACGCTGGTTGATTACCTTGGCGTCGGCGACGTGGGCACGGTGGTGAACCCGCGCAGCCTCCTCGCGCAAATCAACGGCGGGAGCTGCCTCGGTATCGCGCACGCGCTCTTCCAGAAGCTGATTTACGACCCGCAGTACGGATTGTCGCTCGGGCGCCGATTCCATTACACCAAGCCGCTGACCATCCTGGACATCCCGTCCCGGTTGCAGGCGACGGCGCTCGACATTCCGGACCCGGAGACGCCGGTGGGCGCGCGCGGCGTGGGCGAGCCGCCGGTCGGGGCAGGCTTCGGCGCGGTGATGAACGCGATCCAGGATGCCGTCGGCGTGGATGTGTTCCGGCGCGCGCCGGTGACGTCGGACATCATCCTGATGTCCCTCGAGCACGGCCGTCGCATGCACGAACCGTTGCAGGCGCATCTGTAAATGCAAAATGCAAAATGCAAAATGCAAAATGCAAGATGATGCTCATCGCGTAGCGTTGGCATTTTCGAATTCGGCATTTTTGAATTGCTGGAGTTGACGATGGCAGTCATCAGAGATGTCATGCCGGCGTTCGAGTTGCTGCAGCCGACCTCTGTCGACGCGGCGCTCGAGCTGCTCGACCGCCACGGCGCCGGCGCGTGGATCCTGGCCGGCGGTCTCGACAGCTTCGACTGGCTCAAGGACCGCATCAAGCGTCCCTCTGCCGTGATCGATCTGAGCGGCATCGCCGAGCTCCGCGGCATTCGTCCCTGGCAGGACGGCCTGGAGATTGGCGCGATGACCACGGTGACCGAGGTGGTGCGGCATCCCGTCGTCCGCGAGCGGTTCGCGCTGCTCGCCGAGGCAGGCGAGCTCGTGGCGTCGCCGCAGATTCGCAACCAGGGCACCATCGGCGGCAACGTCTCGCAGGATACGCGGTGCTGGTACTACAGGGCAGGCTGGGCCTGCTATCGCGCGGGCGGCAACATCTGCTACGCCGACACGCCGCAGGCACTCGATCGCGAACACGCCATCCTCGGGGCCGACCGGTGTGTGGCGGTCAACCCGTCGGACACGGCCCCCGCGCTCATCGCGCTCGATGCCTCGATGGTGATCCGCGATATGGACGGTGAACGTGTGCTGCCTGCCGAGCAGTACTTCATCGGCCCGGGGACCGACATCACGCGCATGACGGCGCTCGGTCCGGGCGAGCTGCTCACCGCGATCCGCATTCCGGCGACGTGGGCCGGCGCTCGGTTCTATTTCGAGAAGATTCGTGACCGGAACGTGTGGGACTTCGCGCTCGTGAGCGTCGCGTCCGCCAAGGTGATGAACGGAGACACCATCCGGAACATGCGATTGGTGGTCAACGGCGTGGCCGCGCGACCGCTGCGCCTGGCCGCCGTGGAACAGGCCGTCGCCGGACAGCCTGCCAACGAGGCGACAGCGGCGATGGCCGGGAGCATGGCGATCGAGGGAGCGCAGCCACTGAATCACAACGGGTACAAGGTGCCCTTGATGCGAAACCTGGTGAAGCGAGCGATCCGCGGCGTCGAGGAGGTGTCATGGACTTCCTGACGTGGGCGCGCCGCCCGTGCCGGACCGTGCACGGGCGCGAAGTCACTCGATGGGGACGAGCTCACGAAGCGAATCCACGCCATCGAAGAAGCCCACGACATAGAGCGGGCAGAACGGCCTCTGCGAAGTCACCCGCGCTATAATCCGCGCTCATGGAAATCTCCGAACGCACGTCCGGCAATGTCACCATCGTCGACCTGAACGGCAGGCTGAATCTTGGCGACGCGACGCAACTGCTTCACGACAAAGTCAATTCCCTGATTCAACAGGGCCGGAAGAACATCGTCCTCAATCTGGGCGAGGTCGCGTCAGTGGACAGCGGGGGCCTGGGCGAGCTGGTTCGTACGCTGACGACCATGCAGAAGCACGGCGGCTCGCTCAAGGTGGCCAACCTGCCCAAGCGCATCCAGGATCTGCTCGTGATGACCCGCCTGGTGACCGTCTTCGACACATTCGAGGACGAGGGAGCCGCCGTCAAGAGCTTCGCAACCTGACCGCGCTACTGCAACCGATCGGCGAGGAGCGCGACGCTCAGCGCGTAATGGTGCGCGCAGTTGTAGCGGAGGATCGCGTCGTAGTTCGTGTAGACCAGGAAGCTCCGGTCCTCGGTCTCGACGAGGCCGGCCTCGAGCTCGGCCTCGGGCAGCGGCGCGCCGCCCTTCAATCGAACGCCGAGGCGGCGCCATTCCTCGAGCGGGCGCCGCTCGGTCATGTCGCGCATGGAAAAGCAGCCCTCGGTGCGCTGTGGAACCTCGTCCGCGATCCGCTCGCGGATCGCGCGCGTGAGCTGCACCTCGCGGCCCCACGTCTCGTCCCCCTTCCAGTGCCACCCCTTCAGGTAGTTGGCGATCGACGCGAGCGCGTCGGCCGACGAGCGCCAGATGTCCCGCCGGCCGTCGCCGTCGAAATCCACCGCGTACTGCAGGTAGCTGGAAGGCATGAACTGTGGCTGTCCCATCGCGCCCGCCCACGAGCCGGTCATCGAGGCGGCGTCGATGTAGCCGTTGCCGACGATGGTGAGCGCGTCGAACAGCTGGTTGCGGAAGAAGGTGGCGCGCCGTGGTTCCCACGCGAGCGTGGCCAGCGCCTGGAAGATCGGGGTACTCCCGGTCACGCGGCCGAAGCGCGTCTCCATGCCCCAGATCGAGAGCATGAACCGCCGCTGCACGTCGTACTTCTGTTCGATGCTGTTCAGCACGCGGCTGTGCTGCCCGGCCAGCTCGCGTCCGCGCTGCACCACCGCGGGCGTGAGCCGGCTCGCCAGGTATCGCGCGAACGTGACCGTCAGCTCCGCCTGCGTGCGGTCGCTCGCCACCACGCGGTGAAGCGGCTCCAGGCGAATCACGGTCCGTGAGAGGAGCTCGTCACTGAATCCGCGGCCGCGCGCCTCGGCGACGAACTCCTCGAGCCAGGCGGCAAACGGCTGGGTCGCGTCGATCGGCACGTCCTGGGCGCGCGCCGCCACCGGCGCCAACCAGGCGGCGAGCAGCAGGCAAACCGGCAGCCTCATGTGCAGACTCGACAAGTACAACGCGTTCAACATTATCCCGTGATTGCCACGTGCTTTTCGTAAGACTGTTTGACGGATCCAGCTTCCTTATCGGTCGGAGTCGCTGTTTTCGTCGGCCTTACTCCGAAGCTCACTTTTGTTGGGTATTGACGTTTTTGGCTGGGCTACCGAAGAGCGCCTCTTCGACCGTGAACGACCAATCGAGGTTGGCCGATTCGACCGAGATGTAGAACGCGCGTGGATCCTCGGCCGCGTAGACCGTGCCCTCTCCAGGGCCCTTTTCGTCCACTGGTTCCTGGAGGGCGCGGCCGCTGATGGCGCTCTGCAGAATCAGTCGGAAGGTTCCAGCCCCCTCGGGGGCCTCGTTCTGCGTCCGCCAGTGCATCCGCAGCGCGCCGGTCAGGCCGATGAACGACTCCGTCTGGGCGTTCCCACGGCCGGACCACTCGCCGAGGTTCTTCCAGAACACGGCTTCCTTCTCGACGGGTTTGGGGGGCGCCTCGCAGGCGCTCGTGAGGAGCGTCGCCGCCACCGGCACCGCGACAGCGCGTCGGGTCACCGACCGGAGTGCGGCCAGGCAATTCGCCACGTCAAGCATTGTAGCGTGAAGCATTTAGCGTGCTTTGCACGCCCGGCCGGCTCCCCTCAGTAACCCTTGCGCAACGCGTGGGTTGGCGCTATCTTCTGCAATCGAAACGACACCGGGTGTGCACGCCCGGTGTCTCATCCCCCGCTTGGACACTCACCGGATGGGTGGGCCTGCTCATGAAAGACAAGACGATGACTGAAGACACTCCCAAGAACGTCTCACGGCGCAATTTCATCAAGGGCGTTGTCGCCTCGGGAGCGGTGGTGTCGACGGCGGGCTATTTATGGCGGTCGTCGGCGCTGCTCGGCCAGCAACCGTCCGCGCCTGGAAGCGTTGAGCGCCTGATTACGCTGAACGTCAACGGCCAGGATCGGCGCGTCGATGTGTTGAAGCAGGAAACGCTGGCCACGACGCTGCGATACAAGCTGGGACTTACCGGCACCAAACTGGGATGCGACCGCGCGGAGTGCGGCGCGTGCACCGTCCTCGTCGACGATGTGCCGCGCTACTCCTGTTCCGTCCTGACGCACGCCGTGCGCGGGAAGAAGATCGTCACCATCGAGGGGCTGGCAGCCGCCGACGGTACTCTGCATCCGGTGCAGCAAGGCGTGATTGACGAGGAGGGCTTCCAGTGCGCGTTCTGCATGTCGGGGTTTGTGATGGCCGCCGTGGGCTTTCTCAAGACGAACCCGAATCCGACGCGGATGGAACTGGCTCATGGAATTTCCGGCAATCTCTGTCGGTGTCAGGACTACGACAAGATTCTCACCGCGATGATGCGCGGTGCTGAGAACATGCGGAAGGCGTGATCATGGCTGAACAGAAGCTCGTGGGACGCAACTACACGGTTCCCGACCTGGTCGCGAAGGTCACGGGGAAGTCGAAGTACGCCGAGGATTTTCGCGCCGAGGGGATGCTCTTCGCCAAGCTCTTGCTGAGTCCCGTGCCCCATGCACGCGTGGCGCGCCTCGACCTGAGCGCCGCGCTGGCGATGCCCGGGGTCAAGGCGATTGTGACCGCCGACGATCTTCCGGCCCCGGCTGACTCCGTGAACGACAACGGCCAGTTGATCCTCGCCAATCTCGACGGAGAAGTCGCGCTCACGAAGGAACCCGTCTACCAGGGCCAGCCGATCCTGGCCGTGGCCGCTGTCGACGAGGTCACCGCCGCCGACGCGATCGAACTCATCGAGATCGAGTTCGAGCCGTTGCCCTTCACGGTCGATCCGCTGGTGAGCCTCCGTCCCGGCGGCCCCAACGCCAGGACCAAGGGCAACTACTGGTTCATCCCGCCGCCCGCGCCGCCCGCGCAAGCCGGACAAGGTCAGGCCCAGAGCCCGCCCCGTCCCGAGATCCGCGAGAAGAAGTGGACCGAGGCGGAGCTGGCGGAGGCCGACGCGGGCCGCCTGCCGATGATGGGGGACGATGCGCCTGAAAAGTGGGCGTACGGTGACCTCGAGGCGGGCTTCCGGGACGCCGCGCTCGTGCTCGACGAAACGTACGTCACACCCGACACCAGCCACCAGACGCTGGAGACCCGGACGGTGATGGCGTACTGGCAGAACGGCAAGGTCCACGTGTACACGGGCACGCAAAGCACCGCTCAGACCGTCCTCGGCGTATCACGATGGCTCGGTATCCCTACCGACCAGGTCGTCGTCGTCAGCGAGTACACGGGCGGAGGATTCGGCAGCAAGATCACGGGCGCGATCTCGCTGGTCATTCCGGCGCTCCTCGCAAAGAAGGCGAATGCCCCGGTGATGATGCGGGTGAGCCGCGAGGAAGAGCACTACATCGGGCGCGCTCGCCCGGGCGTGCGCGGACGGATGAAGGTCGGCTTCTCGAAGGACGGGCGCATCACGGCGCTCGACATGTGCTCGGTCGGAGACAACGGTCCGTTCGAGCGTTCCGGCGATGTGAACAACACCGGCGTGATCGCGTCGCTGATGTATCAGCCGATGGCGATGCGCTTTCGCGGCATCTCGGTCCTGACGAACACGCCGCCAAGGGGTCCGCAGAGTCAACCGGGAGGCACGCAGTCACACATGCTCATGGAGCCGGTCATCTCGAAAGCGGCGCGCAAGCTCGGGATCGATCAGGTGGCGATTCGCCGCATCAATGCGCCGGAGGGAAAGGCGCTGTTCGGACCGCCCGCTGGTCCCAAGGCGGTGAGGGCATACACCACCAGCGCGTTCGCCAAGGAGGCGCTCGACAAGGGCGCCGCGTTGTTCAGGTGGGACGAGCGCAAGACGCAGAGTGGCAAGCGGAACGGGTCGAAGGTGCGCGGCGTTGGTGTGGCCGTGAGCACATACAGTGCCGGGTCGGTCGGGTTCGACGGCCTGATCGTGCTCAAACCCGACGGACGACTCTACATCCAGTCGGGGATCGGTAATCACGGAACGGGGTCGGTGAGCGACTGTCACCGCGTGTCGGCCGAGGTTCTCGGCATGCCCTGGGAGAAGGTCGAGCTCACCTGGGGCGACACGGCGAAACACCTGCCGTGGACCTGCAACAGTGGCGGCAGCCAGACGATTCATGCCATGACCCGGGCGGCCCATGCGGCGGGGATGGATGCAAGGAAGAAGCTGCAGGAGATCGCGGCGGAAGACCTCGGTGGGCGGCCCGAGGATTACGAGGTGGCCGACGAGCGCGTCTTCCGGAAGGGCGGCGGCGCGGGAATGACGCTGGCGAGGGCGGCTCAGCGCGCGATCGAGCTCGGTGGCGCGTACGATGGCCATCAGCTTCCGAAGGACATCAACAGGTTCACCACGGCCTCCGCGACCGCGCTTGCCGGCCAGGGTCTGATGGGTGTGGCGAAGGACACCTACCCGCGCGACGGGCAGTCGCGTTCCTTCGTCGCCGGGTTTGCCGAAGTCGAGATCGATGTCGAGACCGGCAAGTACTACATCCTGGATTATCTGGCCGTGGCTGACGTGGGCACCGTGATTCACCCGGCCAACACCGGCGGCCAGATTCTCGGCCGCTCGATGCTGGGCATCGGTCATGCGATCGGCCAGAAGTGGGTGTACGACCAGCAGTACGGAGTTGCGCTGGCCAGGCGATTCCATCACAACCGGCCACCGACGATTCTCGATGCGCCGGAGCGGATGCAGTGGGCCACCGTCGATCTCCCCGATCCGGAAACGCCGGTCGGCGCGCGCGGCATCGGCGAACCGCCGGTCGGGGCCGGCGCCTGTGCCGTGCTGAACGCCATCAGCGATGCGCTGGGCGACGAAATCTTCCGGCGCGCGCCGGTGACGCTCGACATGATTCTGACTGCGCTTGAAGCGGGCCGGCCGACCACCGAGCCCCTCACGGCCCACATCTAGGAGAAGGAGACACATCATGGCCGTGATTCACGACGTGATGCCGGCATTCGAGCTCTTTCAGCCGGCGAACACCAGCGACGTGGTGGCCCTGCTGAACCGGTATGGCTCGGACGCCTTGGTGATGGCGGGCGGGATGGACTCCTTCGATTGGCTCAAGGATCGCATCAAGCGCCCGAGTGTCGTCATCGATTTGAGCCAGGTCGAGAGCCTGCGCTTCATCAGGGCACTGAACGGTGGCCTCGAGATCGGTGCAGGCACGACGCTCACCGAGGTCGTGCGCCATCCGCTGGTGCGTGGCCAGTTCAGCCTGCTGGCGGAGGCCGCGGAGCTCGTGGCCTCGCCGCAGATCCGCAACCAGGGGACCATCGGCGGCAACGTGACGCAGGACACGCGTTGCTGGTACTACCGCGCCGGGTGGTCGTGCTACCGGGCGGGAGGCAACATCTGTTATGCCGACACGCCGACGGCGATCGATCGCGAGCACGCGATTCTGGGCGCCGACCGCTGCGTGGCGGTGAACCCGTCCGACACGGCACCGGCACTCGTCGCGCTCGATGCCCAGATGATCATCCAGAGCGCGCGCGGCGAGCGCGTCGTCAACGCCGAGGACTACTTCATCGGGCCGGGGATCGACATCACGCGCATGACCGTGTTGGCGCCCGACGAGCTGCTGACGGCGATCCGGATTCCATCGACGTGGGCCGGCGCGCAGTTCTACTTCGAGAAGGTCCGCGACCGTAACGTCTGGGACTTCCCGTTGCTCAACGTGGCGTCGGCGGCCAGGTTCACAGGCCCGAACATCGAGAGCATCCGCATCGTGATCAATGCCGCGGCGGCGCGGCCGCTACGCCTGCACGCGGTGGAGGCGGCGGTCGTCGGCAAGCCGCGAAATGAGCAGACGGCGGAGCTCGCCGGTCAGATCGCCATCGAAGGCGCGCAGCCGCTGCGGCACAACGGCTACAAAATTCCGTTGATGCGCAACCTCGTGAAGCGGGCCATTCGGGGCGGCGACGGGAGTGGCGCATAACGGGGCTTGGGCCGGCTGAAGCCGGCCCCCACGACGTTGGAGTACGTAGGGGCCGGCTTCAGCCGGCCCGATGTAAGGCCGGACCATTCAGTAGCGGGGGTGACACATGGATTTCGTCACGTGGGGGTTCAATCCGTGGGGACAGACCATCCTCACCCACGTCTCCTGGACGCTGTTCTGGGCATCGCTGTTCGCCGGCCTGATGTTCCTCGTGGCTCACGGGAGCTACATGCTGCTGTCGGCGCATCGCAAGCGGCCCGAAACTGAGACCAACCGGCTTGAGGCCGCCTACTCGAACCTCCCCGCGCGCATCGAGCGGCACTCGCCGATGGCGAGGGCGTTTCACTGGGTGATGGCCGCCTCGATGTTCGTGCTGTTGTTCACGGCGTTCCTGCCGGTTGTGGGCGTGAGGTTTGCCTGGGTCACGTGGCACTGGATCGCCGGTCTCGTGCTGACCGGATCGATTGTCTTCCACATTCTTCACGCCTCGTTCTGGCTCGACTTCTGGTCGATCTGGGTTGGTCCGAAGGACATCCCCGAGATCAAGGCCGAAGTCCTGCGTGAGCTGGGGCACGACGTGCCTGGACCCAAATCGGGCAAGTATCCGCTCGGCAACCGCCTGTATCACATGGCGATCGTGGTCGCCGGGCTATCGGCCGTGTTGACCGGCGTGTTGATGATGTCGCGCGTGCGGACGCCGTTCTTCACCCGGAACCCGTATCTGTTCAGCGACTGGACCTGGGGCGTGACCTATGTGGCGCACGGTCTGGCTGGTGTCGGCCTCGTCGGCCTGGTGATCGCTCACGTCTACTTCGCTGCACGACCCGAGAAGTGGTGGATCACCAAGTCGATGCTGCTCGGCTGGATTACCCGGCGGCAGTACCTCGAGCATCACGAGCCGGAGCGCTGGCCCGTCGGCGCGAACCCGCCCACGACCCGCACGTGACCGCGACATGACGCCATCGTCCGACGAGGCGTTGCCGCCCGCGCCTGGCGGCGAGGTCCTGGCCGAGTTCTCCGCGCGCTGTGACGCCATCGAAGAGGCGTACGAGTTCATGCTGGCGTACGCCGCGCAGGGCCTTCCCAACGAGGCAGGGAGCGCGTCGGGCAGCCAGATCCGCGACTTCCTGCGGAAGTGCGACGCGGCGCTCACGGGTCTGGCCGAGGCACTCACGGCCTGTGTTCGCCGCCTCGGCGTTCCTTCGTCGGCGCCCTACGACGCGTTCATCAGCGTGGTCGCGCATGACGTTCGGCGCGCGCAGGCGGCCGTTCAGCTCGTGCTCGCGCAGCCGTCGATCGGCTCGCAGCTCGTGGACAACCTGAACGCCTCCATTCACCTGCGCGCGGTGCTGACCGACTTGTTTCTCCTCGACGAGGTGCTGAGGGCGTGTGTCTCAGCCGTGCCTCTCAGTGACCCGCAGTGACGTGCTGACGCTGCTTGAGCGGGAGTCGCGAAAGTCGCTGATGCATGAACACCGCGCGACGTTTCTCGTGAAACCGCTCAAGCTGGCGACACTGTTGTAGACCGACGCGACATGTCCAACGTTGGCCAGGACTTCCTGAAAGCATCTGCGGCAGTAATGGGCGAGTCGGCGGACTGAGGTCGGCGCTGAGTCACCCGGTGGGGGGCGACCGATGATCGGGCCGGCGGAGATATTCACGATCCTCTTCGTCATGCTCGGGCCGATGAAAGTACTGGGCCCGTTCGCGCAGCGGACGCGCGGCATTGACGATGCGGCGATGCGGCGGATTGCGTGGTGGACCTTCGTCGTCGCCACGGTCGGCATCGTGACCGGGAGCCTGCTCGGTCGAGCGATGCTCCAGAGCTGGGGTGTCTCCGTTTCGGCGTTGAGGCTGACAGGCGGTGTCGTGTTCTTCCTGGTCGCGCTCAGGCAGTTGCTCGAGCAGTACGAGCCGGCGCACGCAGTTCCGCCGGAGACACTGCCGGCATCGCCGATCCGCGCAGCGGTGCATTTCGTGTTTCCGATGGTGCTGACACCGTACGGCATTGCCGCTGTCATCGCGCTCCTGGCGTCGAGTCTTGAAGCGGAACGGACCGTCATGATCCTCGAGCTGGTCCTGCTCGTGATGGTCCTCGATCTGCTGGCGATGTTGCTCGCACGCCGAATCCTGGTCGGCTTGACGGTGGTCATCCTGCAGGTGTTCGGCGCCGTGCTCGCCGTTCTGCAGGTCGCCCTGTCGGTCGAGTTGATCCTCGGAGGGTTGCGTTCGTTGGGCGTCATTGCTGGCGAATCGTGAACATTGGCCTGCCGGTGGCCATCGCACCGGCATCGGGACGAGCATGCGTCGAGCCGCGCAGGATCCGATCGGGATTTCGTACGTGACCACGTCGCCAGCGAGGACGTCCCTCGATGGCCCGCAGCGGCACGGCGGGCCTGGCCGGGGGGTCGGCGTCGCGCTCGGTCTTGTGCTGGCGCTCGCCGGATGCCGGTCGGCAGTCACGCCCGCCGGAACTTCCCCGGCAGTCGCGCCTGAAGCGGCGGAGGCGACCGACGTATCACTCATGGGGACTTACGCGGGCACGCTGCCGTGCGCGGATTGCAGCGGGATTCGTACGAGACTGACGATGTATGCGAAACGCGGGTTCACTGGCGGTGGAACCTTCGCCTTATTGGAAGAGTACCTGGGCACACGCGATGGCAACAGGCGGTTCGAAACGCGAGGCCGATGGATCCTCTTGCGCGGGACTCCCACCGACGTGGACGCCACGGTGTATCAACTCAACGTCGACGGAGCGGAGCGCGTCATGTTTTTTCTGCGCGTCGGTGACGAAGCGGTTCGCCTGCTCGATCGCGAGCAGCGCGAGATTCGCTCGACGGCGAACTACACGCTCGCGCGGATAACGGAGACGCCCCTCGGCGGGTACACCTCCATCGATCCCGCGGACCCCGAGGTGAGGTCGGCGGTCGAGTACGCCATGTCCGAGCAGTCGTCGCGAACCGGGACCGCCGTGACGCTCCGGCGCGTGGTCAGGGCCGAGCGGCAGGTCGTGGCCGGATTGAACTATCGGCTCTGCCTCGAGGTCGCCGTTGCGGACAAGCCAGAGGAGGTGCGGGCGCTCGTCTTCCGCAATCTTCAGCAGCAGTTCTCGCTGACACAGTGGTCGTCGGGAGGGTGCGCGGGTCCCTGATGGGCGTCGTCATTCCGCCGAGTGCGAGCTGACCGCGCGGGTCGCCATGTCGAAACAGGAGCCGCCAGGCAGAGACTCCAGGGTCCGGGCTTCAGGCTTCCGGGCGGCCCGAAGTCCGAAGTCCGAAGTCCGCGATCATCCAGACAAAAATGAAGTATCCGGAGAAAAGACGGACAGAGTTGTCCGTCGCGCGACGCCGCTGCCAGCCCTGCGACGCGGGCATCGGACATTTATGTGCGCCGCTTCAGAAAATACACAAATTTGTCGCACCTGATGACCCGGCCGCGAAAAAAATCTTGGAAAAGCGGCGCATTCAGGCACGGCTCCGCGCGTTCCTGGGGTGGCACTTCGCTTGCTGAAGCGCCGGCGGCACGCCGCCACATCCGCCGGGGCCACACCGCGCACGCCTGCGCGGCGGGGGGCTCCGCCACTCTTCCAAGGAGCGCGAATGAATCAAGCCGACACAGCATGGATGTTGATTTCGACGGCCCTCGTGCTGCTGATGACACCGGCACTGGCCTTCTTCTACGGCGGGCTGGTCCGTTCCAAGAACGCCCTCAACACCATGATGATGAGTTTTGTTTCGCTCGGATTCGTGGGCCTGCTGTGGGCGCTCCTCGGGTACTCGCTGGCGCTGACCGCCGGTAACAACTGGCTGGGCGACCTGTCGCACGCCTTCCTCAACGGCGTCGGCCTGGAGGCGACCGGGGCGATCGTCCCGATCACCATCCCGCACGTGCTCTACATGGCGTTCCAGGCGACCTTCTGCATCATCACGGCGGCGCTGATCTCGGGCGCCATCGTGGAGCGCATGCGCTTCTCCGCCTACGTGACGTTCATCGCCCTCTGGTCGGTGCTCGTCTACGCCCCGATCGCGCACTGGGTGTGGGGCGGCGGCTGGCTGGCGGACATGGGAGCGCTCGACTTCGCCGGCGGCACCGTCGTCCACGTCAACGCGGGCGTGGCCGCGCTGGTCGCGGCGCTGGTCGTCGGCAAGCGGCAGGAATACCCCTCGTCATCGCTCCTGCCGCACAACGTTCCGTTCGTCCTGCTTGGCGCCGGCCTGCTCTGGTTCGGCTGGTTCGGGTTCAACGCGGGCAGCGCGCTCGCCGCCAGCCCGATTGCCGGTCTCGCGTTTGTCACGACGATGCTGGCGCCCGCCGCGACGCTGGTGGTGTGGACGTTCCTCGACGCGATGCGCTCGGGCAAACCGACGGCGGTGGGTGGTGCCACGGCGATCGTCGTGGGCCTCGTGGCCATCACGCCGGCGGCTGGGTTCATCAGCCCGGTCAGCGCGATTATCCTCGGCGCCATCGCGGCGGTCCCGAGCTATATTGCGTTGCAGATTCGCGCCAGGACGAACCTCGACGACTCGCTCGACGTCGTGGCGGCGCACGGCGTCGGTGGGACCGTCGGCGCGCTGCTCACGGGCGTGTTTGCGGATCGGGCGCTCAACGGCCTCGCCGACGGGGCGCTCTATGGGAACCCCGGTCAGTTGCTGACGCAGGCGACCGCCGTGGTGGCCGCCATCGTCTACAGCGGCGGGATGAGCTTCATCCTGCTCAAGCTGATCGGCGTCGTGCTGCCGCTGCGCGCGACCTCGTCGGACGAGAGCGAAGGGCTCGACATCACGCTCCACGGCGAAGAGGCGTATCTCCACGCGGAAGGCGGCTCGGCGCGGCTATGATTGAGGGGATTCGTGATTCGTGATTTACGATTCGTGATTGCGAGTCGCGGTTGAACCACCAATCACGAATCACGAATCCCGAATCCCGAATGGCCTCGCCTGATTTTCAGGGACTCTCGGTCCTTCTCCTCGAGAGCCGTCGCTCGCGCGAGCTGGCGGCTCTCGTTTCTACGTACGGAGGGCGCCCGTTCATCGCCCCCGCCCTGCGTGAGATTCCCCTCGAATCCAATCCCGAGGCGCTCGCGTTTGCTGACGGCCTGACGCGCGGCGAGCTCGATCTCGTCATCCTGCTCACAGGCGTTGGCACGCGCGCACTGCTCGCGGTCGTCGATCACGTCGGCAGGCGTGACGCCTTCGTCGCGGCGCTCGCGCGCACCAACGTCGCGGTGCGCGGCCCCAAGCCGTTGGCCGTGTTGCGGGAGCTGCAGATCCAGCCGTGGGTCGCCGCGCCGGAACCAAACACCTGGCGCGAGCTGCTGGCCGCGATCGACGCGAAGACAGGCGAGCGACAGCTGCAAGGCCTGTGCGT